>JADFXY010000090.1:2654-13045 GCA_015233355.1 Deltaproteobacteria bacterium
AAGGTCAAGGGGTCTAAAAAGAAAGAAATAAAGGTCGTCGCCAAAAAGTCAAAAAAGACTGAGATCACGGTGCCCAAGGCCATTAAGCGCCGGATCAAGATTGTCGACACCATCACGGTCTCCGATCTGGCCAAAAGGATGAGTGTTAAGGCCTCCGAGATCATCAAAAAACTTATCGGCATGGGCGTTATGGCCACCATCAACCAGGCGCTGGACTATGAAACCTCATCTCTCGTCGCTGTCGAATTCGGTTACGAGGTGGAAAAAGGCGCCTTTGAAGAGAGCGAGATGTTAATGGCCGAAGTGGATGAGGAGAGCACTCTCCTGTTCCGGCCACCGGTCGTGACCATCATGGGCCATGTTGATCACGGCAAAACCACGCTCTTAGACGCCATTCGAGAATCGAACATTATTAAAGACGAGGCCGGCGGCATAACGCAGCATATCGGCGCCTACCACGTTAAACTCAGCCGCGGCGAGATCGTCTTTCTGGATACTCCGGGGCACGAAGCCTTTACGGCCATGCGGGCCAGAGGGGCTCAAGTAACCGACTTCGTCATTTTGGTCGTAGCTGCGGACGACGGGGTTAAACAACAGACCAAGGAGGCGATTAACCACGCCAAATCGGCTGGAGTCCCCATCATTGTCGCCATCAACAAGATCGATAAAGCGAATGCCAATCCGGATAAGGTCAAAAAAGAGCTGGCTGAAGAAGGGCTGATCCCGGAAGACTGGTCCGGCACCACCATCTTTGTCGAAGTCTCGGCAAAACAGAAGGTGGGCATCGATGAACTGCTGGAAATGATCATCCTGCAGGCCGAGATTTTGGAGCTTAAGGCCAATCCCAACAAGTTGGCCCGGGGCCGGATCATAGAGGCCAAATTAGACAAAGGCCGGGGACCGGTGGCCACAGTGCTGGTTCAGGAAGGGACCCTGCGGGCCGGCGACCATTTTGTCTGCGGCACCTTCTACGGCAAGGTCAGGGCCTTATTCAACGACCGCGGCAAGAAAATCGAAAGCGCCGGGCCGTCAACTCCGGTGGAAGTCCAGGGTATTTCCGGCGTGCCCATGGCCGGGGACGAGTTCATCTGCCTCGATTCTGAGCGGAAAGCCAAACAGATCAGTGTCTTGCGGGCGGATAAATTGCGTCTGACCGAAGTCTTTCAGCAGCCCAGAATAACGCTGGAAAACCTCATGTCCAGTATCAAGGACGGCCAGGTCAAGGAACTAAACACCATCATTCGAGCCGATGTTCAGGGTTCGATTGAGGCCTTACGCGATTCTTTGCTGAATCTGTCCACTTCCGAGGTCAAGGTCAATGTCATCCATTGCGCGACCGGGGCCATCACCGAGACCGATATCATGTTGGCTTCGGCCTCCAATGCCATTATCATCGGGTTTAACGTCCGGCCCAATCCCAACGTCACGGAACTGGGCGCCAAAGAAAAGGTCAGCATCCATTATTACGACGTCATCTACAATGTGATTGACGACATCAAGAAGGCCATGTCCGGTCTGCTCGAACCCGATCACGTAGAGAAAGTGCTCGGCCGGGCCGAGGTCCGCCAGACCTTCCATATCCCCAAGATAGGCATGGTGGCCGGGGCCTATGTCCTGGACGGCAGAATTGAAAGAAATGCACGGGTGCGGTTGCTTAGGGATAATGTCGTCGTTTTTAACGGCCGAATTTCCGGCTTGCGCCGATTTAAGGAAGACGTTAAAGACGTCAGCTACGGTTATGAATGCGGTATCTCCATAGACAATTACAATGACCTGAAAGTCAACGACATCATCGAATCCTATATGATTGAAGATATCAAAAGGACGATTGATTAATGTTCGTCGGCGTGGCCAGGGTCGCCTTGCTCATTCCCGGCAATTCGTCGCTTAAAGGAAAACGCAAGGTCATAAAGAGTCTTCTAGACCGGCTTCGGTCCAGGTTCAATGTCTCAGCCGCCGAAGTGGGTGATAATGATCTGTGGCAGCGGGCCTTGATCGGGGTGTCCCTGGTGGCCAATGACCGCCGGTTCGTTGATGCCGCCTTGAGCAAGGTGGTAGAATTTATTGAATTCTCCGGCACAGCTCAGGTTATAGATATTTATACAGAAATAGTTAATGTCTAAATAACTCAAACCACCTGGTAACTCTTTTCACTCTTGGGTTTGGCCGGAAAATGAAACAAATCAAAGAAAAACGTATTCGTCCGATGCAAGTCGGCGAGCAACTTCGTGAAATCATTTCAGAACTGGTGATCAAAAAAATTAAAGACCCCAGACTGGCGATGGTGACCATCACGGAAGTGGAAATGACGTCTGATCTGAAGACGGCCTTTGTTTATTTTTCATTCCACAACCCCAACCTGACCAAAGACCAAGCCCTGCAGGGGTTTAACAGCGCCGCTGGGTTGATTAAACGGGAGATGGGCCACAATCTCAAGCTGCGGTATGTTCCAGAACTGATATTCAAGTATGATTCATCATTTGAATACGGCCATCGGATCGAAAAGATTCTGGCCGATATCAATATGTCCCAGTCGTCCCAGGATGACAAGGCACAAGATGACACAGACAGGCCACAGCCACAGGATGACGCCGACTAATCATGGAATCTATTATTAATGCCCTAAGGGAATATGACCGGTTCTTAATATGCACGCATACGGAACCCGACGGCGATGCCCTGGGGTCGGTCCTGGCTTTGACCGAAGGCCTATCTTTAATGGGCAAGCAGGTTACTCCTTACCTGGAAGACCGGCCGACCGCGCAACTCCGGTTCTTGCCGGGACTCGAGCAGATCAGCTACCATTTGAATGAGATAACTAATTACGATGTCGGAATTATCCTGGACTGCGGCGAATTGGAACGAACCGGCCGGAATGCCTCCCGGATCGGCCAGATCAGACTCCTGATCAATATCGATCATCACCAGCCTCGCGCCCAGACAGGCCACCTCCGGTTAATCGATCCGTCCAGTTCCTGTACCGGCGAGATTATCTATCGGCTCTTGGCCCGGCTTAATCAGCCGATTACCCGTAACATGGCCTTAAATTTATACACGGCGATCGTCACCGACACCGGCTCTTTTACCTATTCTAATACAAACCAGGCCACCTTTGATATGGCCGGCGATCTGGTTGCCCGGGGCGTAAATCCACCCGAGGTTTCAGCCCATCTATACCAATCCTATCCTGCGTCCAGGATGAAGATTCTTTCCCGGGCACTAGAGACGATCGAGCTGACGGGGCACGGCCGGGTCGCTTTTATGATCGTCACCCAGGACATGGTTAAAGAGACCGGGGCCGGCCCGAACGAT
The DNA here is from genome assembly GCA_015233355.1 of Deltaproteobacteria bacterium. Classification (GTDB taxonomy): domain Bacteria; phylum Desulfobacterota; class JADFXK01; order JADFXK01; family JADFXK01; genus JADFXK01. The sequence goes on from JADFXY010000090.1 coordinate 5,967, forward strand.
ACTTTTGGCTTTATCGACTTTCCCCGGTCTATTTCCGGGGTTCGGCTGGCCGTATTGTTTCGGGAGGTTGATCCGGGGATCTATAACGTCAGCCTCCGGTCCAAGGGGCAGCTCAACGTGGCGGCTCTGGCCGGGCGTCATGGAGGCGGGGGACATACCAACGCCGCGGGACTCCTGTTTAAGGGATCGGCCGCCGATTTTAAGCAAGAAGCTTTGGAATACGTGGCCGCGGCGTCATGGGACCGGGACGGCGGGTGATGTATTTAAAAGATGGCCTGCTGGTCTTGGATAAGCCGCCCCAGATGACCTCCTATGATGTCATCCGCCGGGTCAAAAAACTGGTTCAACCTAAAAAAGTCGGACATACCGGGACGCTTGACCCCCTGGCCACCGGATTATTAATCCTGTGCCTGAATCGGGCGACGTTGCTGTCGAATTATCTGATGGCGGGTGAAAAAGAATACCTGGCCGCCATGCGCCTGGGTTTGACCACCGACACCCAGGATATTACCGGCCGGGTCATCCGAGAGTGTCCCGTCTCCGCCCTGGATCCGGCCCAGGTAGATGACATCTTCCGGGCCCATGTGGGCGCCATTCAACAGACGCCGCCGGCCTATTCCGCGGTAAAACTTCAGGGCCGGCCGGTATACAAGATGGCTCGCCGGGGCATCGAGGTGATCCTCCCGGCCCGCCGGGTAAATATTCATGAACTGGAGATCCTGGAAATATCCGGGCCGGAGATCAAATTCCGGGTCCGATGCGGTTCCGGGACTTATGTTCGCACTCTGGCTTCCGACATTGGGGATAAGCTTGGCCCGGGCGGTTGCCTGACCGAGTTGCGCCGGACCGAAACCGCCGGATTTCGGCTGGACAAGGCGCTGATTTTACCCGAGTTGGAGCAGGTGGTGGCCCGTGGCGAACTGGATTCGGTTATAGTGGCCATGAATCAAACGCTGCCGGGATTACCCACTTTTGATGTGGATTCATCCACTGCCGGAAAAATTCTCCAGGGCCGGACGCCGGACTGGGAAAAATTTCAGCACCCGGTTCGGTTCGGCGACCAGATCAAAGTTACTTGCAATGATCAATTAATCGCCATGTTCGAGGCTGAGCGAGGCGAAGGTGACGGCATCTCGTTTCGTTGCTTGCGGGTAATTGGGGCCTGATCGTCATTTTATCGGCAGTGTAGTTCCCCGGAGGGGGAGGATCGACCAGCCCTGAGCCCAGCTCACGGAACTTAATCGTAAATACTGTAAAATAACCTGGCAGATTCTTATCAGGAGGGAATCAGACGTGGTCTTAACAGCAGATAACAAAAGAGATTTGATTGACCGATTCAAACTTCACGACGTGGACACCGGCTCACCGGAAGTACAAATTGCCTTGTTGAGTGAGCGGATCAAATACTTGACCGAACATTTTAAGATTCATGCCAAAGACCACCACTCCCGCCGCGGCTTGTTGAAGCTTGTCGGACAACGGAGAAGGCTCCTTAACTACCTTAAAAGAACAGGCATAGAGAGATATAGGACAATCATTAAAGAGCTAGGTATCAGAAAGTAGGAATCGGAATCTCGGCCCTGTCATGGGATATACGCCCAGGTCAGGAACGGCGTTTTTTGGCACAGCCTTGTCAGGAAGTCATCGCCAAGACGCAAAGGACACAGCCGTTGATTCAACTACCGGCATTTTCCCGGCCCAGTGGCTAAGTTGCGTTCTTTGGGCCTTGGCGATGAACGCTGGGGGTTTCGTTGCGCCCCGGCGCCATCAGATATGATTGCCGGACTGACAGGTGCCAAAGAGCGTCCTATCCAGTCGGGTTGCGGGAGGCGTTTTCCGGGTTGCATGTTGCGGGCTGCATGCGGCCTTTAATTCGTCCCTGTTATCCTAATTTAAACAGGGTGGTTCGAGTCTGTTCTGAGAAGGTCAGGGCGGCCGCGGCGGCCTTTTGCTCTACCCACACAGAATTCCAATTCCACAACTCGTAACCGCAACCCGCAACACTGATGGGTACCCGCGACGAGGGCCACAAGAATCTTGTGTTCTCCTAACGCCGGATTTTTTACAATGTATTCAGGATAATCTGCCATAGGACGGCCTTCCTGCGGAACCTGGAAAAGAGGACAACGAAATGAAACAAAGTGTCACTGTTGAATTGGGCGGACGCCCGTTAACCATTGAAACAGGAAGACTGGCCAAGCAAGCCAGCGGAGCGGTGTTAGTCACCTATGGAGAAACTATGGTGCTGGTTACGGCCGTAGCCACCGATGATATTCGAGAAGGTATTGATTTTCTTCCCTTGACTGTTGATTATCAAGAAATGTCCTACGCCGCCGGCCGCATTCCCGGTGGTTTTTTCAGACGTGAAATCGGCCGCCCCAGCGACAAGGAGACATTGACCTCCCGGTTCATCGACCGGCCGATCCGTCCCCTTTTTCCCGATGGCTGGAGTTACGAGACGCAACTTATCGCCACCGTCTTGTCCATGGATCAGGATAACGAACCGGACGTGCTGGCCATCACCGGGGCCTCAGCCGCCCTGGCGGTTTCAAACATCCCCTTTGCCTCACCGATTGCCGGCATCAGGTTGGGCCGGATCGACGGCAAGTTTGTGGTGAATCCGTCCAAAGCCGACTTAGAAAAATCCGACATGGAGTTGGTCGTGGCCGGATCAAAGGATGCCATTGTCATGGTCGAGGGAGGGGGCGCCTTTATTCCCGAAGATGAAATGCTCGACGCCATCTTCTTTGCCCATCAAGCCATGCAACCGGCCATCGAGGCCCAGGAAAAACTCATCGCCCTGTCCGGAAAAGCTAAACGTCAGGTCCCTCCCCGGGCAGAGCATCCGGAACTAATGGCCCGGGTGACCGAAGTCGGCACCGCCTCGCTGAAGGAAGCCATTACGGTGGCCGACAAAATGGCCCGGCATGACGCCGTTAAAGAGGCCAAACGGGGTGTCCTGGCCCAGCTTGCCGAACAATTTCCCGGTCAGGAAAAGGACATCAAAAACTGCTTCTACGACCTCGAAAGACTACTGCTGCGTCAGATGATCGTCACGGAAAAACGGCGGACCGACGGCCGCAGATTTGATGAGGTTCGGCCCATTACTTGCGAAGTCGGGATTCTACCCCGGACCCACGGTTCGGCCCTGTTCACCCGAGGTGAAACTCAGGCCGCGGTCATCACCACCCTGGGCACTTCTCAAGACGAGCAAAAAATAGAATCCATCTCCGGCGATTCATTCAAGTCATTTCTGCTGCACTACAACTTCCCGCCCTACAGCGTGGGTGAGGCCAAGAATCTTCGAGGGCCGGGCCGCCGCGAAATCGGGCACGGGGCCCTGGCCGAACGGGCCATCAAACGGGTTCTTCCGACGGCCCAGGAGTTTCCTTACACCATCCGGGTCGTTTCAGAGATTATGGAGTCCAACGGCTCTTCCTCCATGGCCACGGTCTGCGGCGGCATTTTGTCTCTGATGGATGCCGGCGTGCCGATTAAGGCGCCTGTAGCCGGGATTGCCATGGGGTTGATCCACGAAGGCGACTCCATCATCATCCTATCGGATATTATTGGAGACGAAGACCATAGCGGCGACATGGACTTTAAGGTCTGCGGGACGACGGAAGGCATCACCGCTCTGCAGATGGACATAAAGATCCAGGGCATGACCAGGGACGTCCTTCGATCGGCACTCTACCAGGCCCGTGACGGACGGATTCATATCCTAGGCGAAATGCACAAAGGTCTCGATCATCCACGCGGCGAATTATCCACTTACGCCCCCAAACTGGTAACCATTGAAGTCAAGACGGAGCGGCTCAAAGACATAATTGGTCCGGGGGGCAAGACGGTCCGGGGCATTCAGGCCGAAACCGGCGCCCGCATCGATATCGAAGACTCCGGGAAAATACACATCGCCTCATCCATTATGGGCGCCACCGACCGGGCCATCGCCATGATCCGGGCCATTGTCCAGGAGCCGGAAGTGGGCCAAGTCTACAAAGGCATCGTCAAGAAGATTCTTGATTTCGGGGCCTTTGTGGAAATCCTGCCGAACCTCGACGGACTGGTTCACATCTCTCAATTAGACATCGCCCGAGTCAAAAATGTCCGTGACGTTATTACCGAAGGCGATGAAGTCATGGTCAAGGTCCTGGAGATCGATCCCCAGGGAAAAATCCGTCTCAGCCGTAAGGCCACGATGGAATAGACGGTTTCACGTTGCTGGTTGCTCGTTACTGGTTACGCGTTACTGGTTGATATCCAAGAGAATATCACTAAGCCCAGTTCCCAGGTTTGGGTTGCCGGCCTGACACCTGTAACGCGTAAGTCGATCCGCGCAGCCAGAAATTAGTAACTCCCAACGACTAACAAGTAACCAGCAACAGGCAACCAGTAACAGGCAACCAGCAACAGGCATTGGAGTCAGGGTGTATAAGAAAACCGTTTTGGAAAATGGCGTCCGGATCATTACCGAAGAAGTCTCACATGTTCGCTCCGTCTCCTTTGGCATTTGGGTCAATAGCGGTTCCCGTGATGAATTGACTGAGGAACTGGGTATTTCCCATTTCATCGAACATATGATCTTTAAGGGCACCGAATCCCGGTCCACCCTCCAGATAGCCAAAGAAATAGACGCCTTCGGCGGCATGGCCAACGCCTTTACCAACAAAGAAAACACCTGCTTTCACACCAAAGTCATCGATAAGCATCTGCCCCGGGCGGTGGACCTGTTGATGGACATTTTCCTAAGATCCACCTTCGACTCCGGCGAACTGGAGCGGGAACGCCAGGTTATCCTACAGGAAATAAGCATGGTCGAGGATACGCCGGATGAACTGATCCATATTCTCTTCGCCCGGCATTTCTGGGCGGGACACCCGTTGTCCGAACCGATCGCTGGCGTTAACGACTCGGTCATGCTCATCGACCGGGACAGGATTCTCCGCTACCTGAATCACGCCTATTCCCCAGGAAACATCGTCGCCGCGGCGGTCGGCCGGGTCAACCATGATGATTTGTTGCAGCTCGTTCAAAGCCAGTTTGCCACCCTTCCCTGGGGCGAAAAACCCAAAGAGAGGGTTAGGCCGACGCCTCAACAGCATCTTAAAATCCAGTCCAAAGACATGGAACAGGCCCACGTTTTCCTCGGCACGCCCGGGCCCTCCTACATGGACGAGGATAGATATAAGTTCTACCTTCTCAATACCATCCTCGGCGGCAATATGAGTTCCCGGCTCTTTCAAACCATCCGGGAACGCGAAGGACTGGCCTATTCCATTTATTCCTTTATCGCGGCCTATATGGATGCCGGGGCCATCAAAATTTATGCCGGCGTGAACCCGGATATGGTGGCCAAGACGGTTTCCTTGATCCTAAAAGAAGTCAAAAGATTGATGGAAAACTCCATCGTCCCCGAAGAACTGGAAGAAGCTAAGGACCACATCAAGGCCGGGTTGCTGCTGTCGGCCGAAAATATGGACGCCCGGATGAACCGTCTGGTCAAGAACGAAATCTGCTTTGGCCGTGAGTTTACCTATGACGAGACCATTCAACGCATCGATCAGGTGACCATGGCCGATTTATCGGAACTATCCGCCCGGGCCCTGGACCCGCACGCTTTCTCTATGACCGTGCTCGGCCCTATTGACGAGTCATCTCTACCCGGCCGGATCGAGGATTTTCTCGGCTCTTGAACAGATGTACTTGAAAAAACCCGCACCCCGTAACCCAATGTCATTGACTTAAGGGTGCGGACAAACGAGCTAATTTTTTTTTAAAATAGACCATTCCGATTAAGCCCCAACGGGGCGCTCTAGGTTAGCCCAGGGCGGTGCCCTGGGAAATACGGCATGTTACGTGTCAGCGGGATGGTCAGGAGGTCGGCCGGCCCCCAAAATCATTTCCTCTGAATGGAATGTCCGGCTACGGCTGAAGTACGGGATTGCCGGCGGTTTTATGTGACTATTACATGGTTTTTATATAGTCGCCACCCCTACCCAGGGCGTTGCCCTGGGCTAACCTAGAGCGCCCTTTCAGGGCTTCATCGGAATTAACCATTTATTAAAATAGGATCCGATGACCCTACCCTTAAGTCAATGACATTGGGTCGGACCGGTCAGAATCGAGTACACTTAATAGCCTACCAAATAGAGTTTTCCAAGAATTATTTTGGAAGAACATTGCAGAGAATGCACAGAGTCTCCTAACAGATTGTATTTTAAAAAGATATAAGGCGCCTCGGCACTTTTTTTCTCCGTGTCCTCTTGGTTATGCTTTATTAAAATGACACAATCCGGCGCGGAGTTACAGTGGCGTCCTTGACCCTTTTCCTGGATTAATTCAATTTTTTTCACCCTCTGTTATTTTGCTCTTGTTTAACCAGGCAGTTTTGCATAAACTGAGTCTGCTCGGCGCTTTTATTAACGGCACTCGGGACATTGACCGTAACCTCTGACCATCTTTGACCGGCGCCGCCGCGGCTATCGTCAAAAAGATAACAAGAGTCTCAGAAAAATAAGGGCTGCTGGATTTCGGAGCTTGAACGCATGAAAGACGAGAATAAGACCAAGAAACAACTGATTGAAGAACTGCAAGAAGCCAGGCAAAAGGCCCAAAAGGCCGACCGGGCGAAAAGAGAGTTTCTGGCCAATGTCAGCCATGAAATCAGGACGCCCATGAACGGAATTATCGGTATGACCGAACTGGCCCTGGAGACAAATCTAACTCCAGAGCAGCGGGAATACCTGACGCTGGTCAAAGCCTCGTCTGAATCACTAATGTCATTGTTGAATAACATCCTCGATATATCCAGAATCGAGGCCGGCAAGCTAGAATTGGAGCACCATGATTTCAATCTTCTGGAGAGCCTGGGGGAGATGATCAATACCCTGGCCATCCAGGCTTTTGATCGTGGACTGGAATTGACCTACCAGATGAAATCGGATTTACCCGAATTCCTGGTCGGGGATTCGGCCAGGCTGCGGCAAGTCATCCTCAACCTGGTGGGCAATGCCATCAGGTTCACCGAGCAGGGAGAACTGGCTGTGAGCATAGAAGCTCTATCAACGACTGCTGAT
>JADFXY010000091.1:0-12983 GCA_015233355.1 Deltaproteobacteria bacterium
CGGCGACGTGGGACACCTGGCCGCCCTGGCCTCCGCGGCGGATGAGACGCCTGAGGGCAAAAGCATCGTGAAGCTTTTCGTAAAGCAAAACGTGACTCCCATCAGCGTCCCGGACAGTGCCAATTTTGTGCCCTTTACCGCCCAGACGCGGATGAGCGGAGTGGATCTTCCGGATGGACGGCGAATCCGAAAAGGCGCAGCGGACGCGGTGATCAAGTTTGTCGAAGAGAATCATGGTCAGGTGCCTGGTCAGCTCAGCCTTTTGGTCGATAGTGTGGCCTCGGAAGGCGCCACCCCTCTGGTCGTGGCCGATGGCGTTGAAATCGTGGGTGTGGTCGTTCTTGAGGATATATTGAAACCGCACATGAGTGAACGCTTCGACCGGCTGAGAAAAATGGGGCTTCGGACGGTCATGATCACCGGCGATAATCCGCTAACGGCAGCCACCATTGCCAAACGGGCCGGCGTCGATGACTTTCTGGCCCAGGCCACACCGGAGACCAAGCTCGCCTATATCCGCAAGGAGCAGGCCGGCGGAAAACTGGTGGCCATGATGGGGGACGGCACCAACGACGCTCCGGCTCTGGCTCAGGCGGATGTGGCCCTGGCCATGAACGCGGGAACGCAGGCGGCCAAGGAAGCGGCCAACATGGTCGATCTGGACAGCGATCCCACCAAGCTGATCGAAGTTGTAGAAATCGGAAAACAGCTCTTGATCACCCGCGGCTCACTCACCACCTTCTCCATCGCCAATGATGTGGCCAAGTACTTCGCCATTATCCCGGCCCTTTTTGCTGGGACTCTGCCGTGGCTGAAGGTGATGGACATCATGAACTTGCATTCACCGACATCGGCTATTCTCTCGGCCGTGATCTTCAATGCGCTGATCATCCCGGCCCTGATCCCCGTGGCGCTCAAAGGAGTCCGGTACCGGGCGCTGGGAGCCGATGCCCTGCTCCGTAGAAACTTGCTGGTTTGGGGACTGGGAGGCGTCGTGCTGCCCTTTGTCGGAATCAAACTGATCGACGTTATCATGACCAGCCTGCATTTGGTGAGCTGACGCTTCAGTCAGTCATGGAGGTAGCAATATGTCCAAATATCTGTCGAAAAGTCTTTTGCTCTTGTCATTTTCCGTGGTCCTGTGTTGCCTGGCCTATCCTTTGGCCTTGTGGGCGGTCGGTCAGACCTTCTTTCCCTTCCAGGCCAATGGTTGCATAATCAACGGTCCGGACGGCAAACCGGTGGGGTCAAAGCTGATTGCCCAGCCCTTTACCAAAGATGAGTACTTTCAGCCCCGGCCCTCAGCCGCGTCCTATGATGCGTCCGCCTCGTCCTCATCGAGCCTGTCTGCCAACAACTATGGACTGCGGGACCGGGTCGCCCGCTCACTCGGCCCGATTGTGACCTACAAAAGCGGTCCTAAAGCCGGACAACTCGTTGCCCCGGATGTCGAGACCTGGTTCGGGAAGGATATCTACCAGGGCAATCCGCACATCGTGTCCCAATGGGCCAACCAGCACAATTCCCTGGCCCAGGCCTGGGTCAAGGCGGACCCGACCCATGACACGTACGTGGGCGATTGGGCCAAGGCTCATCCCGCCGCAGTTGCCCAGTTCAAAAAAGATAATCCAACCATTCCTGAGCCAAAGGCGCCGGATCTGGCTGTGGTGTTCTTCCAGAGCTTCTCAGAGAAAAATCCCGGCAAATTTCCTTGTGCCGTCACCCAGACAGGAAAGAACGGTAAACCGGAAACAACGATTCAGCCGGTCAGCACAAACTCGGACATCCAGTCGACGTTTTTCTTGATGTGGCGGGAGGACCATCCCGACGCCGAACTCAATGATGTTCCGGGCGACCTGGTTATGGCTTCGGCCTCCGGGCTTGATCCCCACATAACCCTTCAAAACGCCGAGTTTCAGCTCGACCGTGTCGCCTCCAAATGGGCGGCTGACTTAAAGCGCGATCCGGCCGCAATGCGAAAGGAGATCGAACAGGTCCTGCAAAAGAACGCCTTGGCGCCATTGGGAGGATTGGCTGGTGAGAAATTCATCAACGTGCTTGAAGTCAATCTTGAGCTTCGTAAAACATATGGAGAGCCATTATAGCCGCTCATGGTTATGATGGACTAGAAGGAGGCAGAAAACCGCCGATTCCAGGAGGCGTGGCAACAAAACTCGACCTTGATCAATGCTTCGGTCGCCTCGGAAAAACCTGCCGGGGCGGCCGGAACAATGATCATTTTTTTTGTTATAAAATCTAACATAGTTGAAGGCATAGAGGTTACGGTAACAACACAAAAGGCGGTACTTAACATGAACCTGGCAAAGCGACTTGTCGCATTCGGTGAGAAGAAAAGGCTAACCAGGCAAAGGCCGGCTGGTCTAGGGCATGTTCAAATTGACCCTTGACACTATCGAAACATCTGCGGTATCTTATCCGACATCAAAATGGTCTCACGGCGTCCGGGCTTTCCTTTACCCAACTTGTAATAGGCCATCTGCTCCCAATGGGACACGGACGCGGTTGGACGCCCGCTGATTTCTTGACGGAAAGCTACACTATTCGAGACCGGCATTAATGCCGGGTAAAAGGGAGGTTGACGATGACGGACGTTTCAGAATCCACAGCACAAAAGCTCCTGGTGTGCCTGGGCCCAGGCCCTTCGTCGGCCGGGTTGATTAATTCTGCCAAAAACATGGCCGCCGGCCTGCATGCCAAATGGTATGCCATATATGTAGAAGATACCAAGACGCTTATGTTGCCGGAATCGGAACGCAATCGCGCTGCGGATAACCTGCGCCTGGCCGAGCAATCGGGGGCCGAGACTTTTGCCTTGTCCGGCCGGAGCGTTGCCGAAGAAATTATCAAATTCGCCAGGGAGCGCAACATCTCCAAGATTATTGCCGGCAAGCCGGGGCGTTCTCTCTGGAAGAGCGTTTTATCTGGAAGTCCTGTGGATCAACTGGTGCGGATGAGCGGGGAGATTGATGTCCAGATCATGACCGGGGAACCTGGACCACCGGGGGAAGCCGCCTATGTCATTCGGCCGAAAGGTACAGACCTGTCAGACTATGGAACGGGATTCCTGTTTCTTGTTCTGGCTACCGCCCTCTGCTTTATGATGTTCCCCTACTTCCAGCTTAGCAACCTTATCATGGTGTACCTGCTGGGCGTGATGCTCACTGCTATGAGTTGCGGACGACGGCCGGCCATCCTGATTTCTCTCCTCAGTGTTCTATCCTTTGATTTCTTTTTTGTACCGCCACGATTCACACTCACCGTGGATGATGCCCAGTACATCGTCACCTTCGTTGTCATGTTCCTGGTTGCTCTGGTTATCAGTCACCTAGCGGCCCGGATGCGGCAACAAACTGAGATCGCCCGCGTACAGGAGCGGCAGGCGGCCGCCATGCACGGCCTCAGCCGACAGCTTGTCAGCGCCAGGGGGATTGAGTCGATTTTGGCGGTGGCGGTGCAATACGTCTCAGATATCTTTGATTGCAGTGTCGTGGCGATGCTGCCGGATGAGCAGGGTAAGTTGACTATATCCGCCGGGGATCCTTCTTCCGTCCTCCAGAAGGACATTATTAAAGAGATCAAAGTGGCCCGGTCTGCTTACGATACCGGACGGATGGCGGGGTGGGGCACTGAGACATTCTCCACGACGGAAATCCTATGTGTACCTTTTCAGGCCGCCAATGACCGTTTGGGAATCTTGGCCTTGAAGCCCAAAGACCCGGCCCGCTTCCTGCTCCATGAACAGTTGCGACTTATGGAATCACTGGCCAAACAAGTCGCCCTGGCTTTAGAAGTGGAGCGTCTGACGGCAAACGGAACACCCCACAGCGCCTCGTGAATAGGAGCCCAGGCCCGGCCTCCTGTGGATTAGTTCGGCGGCCGGCCTGAGTTCACGCCCGGATCAGCCGCGGTCTAACCGACCATGGGATTTTCGTCCTTCCCCAGGTAACCGGCCTTGCTCCGGATCAGGGCATCAACGTCTTCCCGGTGGGCATACATGAATTTCATCATGTTCTCACACTTCTCCATGATGTGGGTGGCGTCACTGGATCTGACGTCATCCCCGGTCAAAAGCATCTCGTTGTCGGCCAGGTACGCGACAATGGTGTCTTCGGCATCCAGGGTCACATTGAATTTTTCGGCCAGGAATTTCAGCCACCGGGCGAACTCCATGCAGTGATCCATCTGCTCCACCGGGGCCCCGATTTCCAGGGCCAGGGGATGACAATAACCGGGCATGATCTTGGCTCCGGCCAGGAAGTCCAGGACATGGGCCAGTTCGTGAATCAGGGTGGAATCGTCAACGGCCGGGGTGATGGCTATGTAAATATTATCCCGGTCTATTTTATTTGTTTTGATCGGGTTGACGAATAGTCCGGCGCTCTGTCCCGAGGCCGGCGCATCCATCCCGGAAAAGCCCAGTTTGAGGTAGTCTCTAAGGTCGATGAACTTAATCCCGATGTGCACCCCGGCGAGTTCCTCAAGATCCAGCCCATCTTTAAATTCCCTGGATCGTCCATAGGTTACTTCCGGAAGGTCGGCAATTTTTTCGGCGTCTTTAGGGAGATTGAGATCCATCCGGTCCGTTACCAGTTCGTGTTCCCGGCCCAGATGGCATTTTTTAAACTTTTTCCCGCTGCCACAGGGGCAGGGATCATTTCTATCGGCTTTGATCATGATCTCTCGTCCATTCTTTCCCCCAGTGGCATTTATGCCGGCAGGGGTAAAACACATTAAAAAAGAGGCCGTCCACCGAGTCCCGGCAGGCCCGGGCAAATTTCGGCGGCGGCCATGTAACTGTCTAGTCCGCGATTTGATTCTTGTAATTATCCTTAGACCAAACCGGCAGGGGCCCCGTTTCCTTAGTGTCCGGGTTGAACCGGTGGCGGTAGGAGGCCTGAACATTCTGGGTCTTCATCATATGGTCCCAGCCCCGGACGAAATAGGGGCAATCGTCATTGAAGCAAACGAATTGAAACTCCGTGCCCCAGGTCGAGACGTCGGGGCAATACCATTTCTTCATTTCTTGCCGGCAGTGGGGACAGACTGGTCTTTCCTCTTGGCTCATTTTCGACTCCGGATTTAGTGTTTCTAAGATACTGATACTCATGAAAAGTGATTATAGGCTATCCCGGCCTGGAAGTCAATTGGACTATCCTTAATCATCAGGAATCATCGCAGCATCAAGGCTGTAGTAGTTTCTTAATATCCAGTTCAAATCCTTCAACGACCATAGACCTTACCCGGCCTTCCCCTTCCGCGAAGGAATGCAGTCGATAAACACCATCCTCCAACACGAATACCTGCACCGCCTCCATGGCCGGGATGACGATCCAATACTCCGGCACCTGATATTTCTGGTAGATATCCTTTTTTGTAGCCATATCCTTAGACACTGATCCCTTAGACACGACTTCGACCACGAGATCGGGCACGCCTCGAATCCAGTCCTGGATGATGGCGAGGTTCTCTTTCCTGACGAAAATTATGTCAGGTTGAAGGACGTTAACACCTTCTTCAAAAATGACATCAAGGGGAGATATGCAAACCCGACCCAATCCCAGCGCGTCCACATGTAAACGGAGATAAAGGCCGAAGTCAAAAACGATCTGCTGATGATAACTAAATGGACTCGGACCCACAATCTCCTCCCCGTTGATGATCTCCGTCAGGTCAAACTCCGGATATTGTATTTGCGATAACATGGCCATAAAGCTTCCTCGCCGGGGTACTCCAGGGTGATGGATATACCAATAATCGAATGCGCCTGTGGGTCTCATCCATCTGCGTTCATCTGCGCCATCTGCGGATACATTTCGGCTTCCCAATTAATGGGACACGTCGGACTCAAGTTATTATAATAGGTCCCGCCCGGCGGGTCAACTCCATTCAGCGGATGTTGCCGGACAAACGCAGGAAAAATTCTTTTACAAAAGGGACTGTTCAGGTTAACCCTGGTCGAGCGCCGCGGCGCCCTGGGTAAGCGATGAATTTGCTTGACAAGAATGAACCATCATGATATGCGGCAGGTAATCCTTAAGCTTGACCGCCTGGTTCCTGATCCGGACCAGGCTGATTTTTCACCACTGGTTGTGAGCAGTACGACTAACGACACCGTGAAGGTGCGACCGCAACCCTGCCCTGGCTGATGCGACCAGTCAATTGATTAGATTTATCCAGTCGTTTCGGCGACGAAAAAATAGGGCCACGAATGCCTTTAACCCTGACGCGAAACGTAAGGGAAGGTCATCTTGTGGCCCATTCTTGTTTTAGGCGCCGGATTGACCGGGAAATGCTGCGAGTCTACCCGGCCGGCCGGAACAATTCTTTGGTTTGACTATTCATGGGGGGAGTGGATGAACACGCAGTATCTTCTGATTAACCGATGCGGGCCGGACCTGATGCGACTGGGGAAGAGATTGGTCCTGGCCCTGGTTCTGACCCTTGGGATGATAACCGGCGCCCCGGCCGCGGATGACCTCCTCGGCGCCTTTACCGAAGGTGAACTCAACGGTCAGGTCAAAACTTTCTTCATGCGAACAAACTTGTCCTCCTTAGACCGTCCGGAAGCCATGGCCATCGGCGGTAAGTTGCACTATGAGACCTCGCCGCTTTACGGGATCAACGCCGGGGCGACCTTCTTTACCTCAAACGGCCTCATTTTTCACGACCCCACCGACTATACGAATCTTCTGGCACCCGGACAAAAAAATTACAATGTCTTAGGCGAGGCTTACCTCCAGGGAGTGTTTAAAAACACCGGCGTCAAGTTGTTCAGGCAAGCCATGGACACCCCGTTTATTAACCAGGATGAGATCCGCATGACTCCCCGGACCTTCGAGGCCTATACCCTGACCAATAAAGACATTCCCAACACCCAGGTTATTGTCTCCCAGGTCACCAAAATGAAGTACTACAACGATACCACATTTAAGGACATGTCCCTCCTCCCAAATACGGAAGAACCCGTGACCATGGCCGGGATTTATTATGGCCCGCTGCCGGATCTGAACATCCAATTGTGGGACTATTTTGCCCACCAATTCATGAACATCGCTTACTTCCAGGCTGACTACAGCTATAAACTAAACGAAATTTGGACTCTCACCGGCGGGGCCCAATACGGTGATGAACGGGACGTGGGCCGGGCCATTTGGGGACCCATCCAGACCCGGATGTACGGACTCCGGGCCGGAGTCAAAGCCTATGGGGCCGAGCTGACCTTCGCCGTCACCAGCAATGACGACGCCCATCCTTTTTTGAATCTCTGGGGCGGTTATCCCGGATTTAATTCAGTCATCGTCAATGATGGCAACCTGGCCGGTGAGGACGCCTGGTCGGTCACGCTAGGTTATGATTTCTCCACCATTGGTCTGCCCGGCTTGACTGCGTTTGGGACCTACGCGGATTATCGGACTTCGGTCAAAGGACGCTGGGCCACACCGGACACGACGGAGACCGATTTGACCGTTGAGTACAAATTCGATGGGATGCTCAAAGGACTGGGGGTTAAATTCCAGGGCATCTCCATCACCCAGGATGACAAGCTGGGTGGCGAGGATTATACCGACTTCCGGGCGATCATGTATTATGATTTCAAAATCTTTGAAGGCGGCAAGTACGTCTTCGGCAAACACTAACCAGCGGAAGGAATCAGACATGAACATTCTTATCAAACCCATTTTGGCCGCACTGGCTCTGATCGGGTTAACGGCCGGCCCGGCCCTGGCCCATTTCGGGATGATCATTCCCTCCAGCCCCATGGTCATGAAAGATGACGCCAAATCCATCAAGATCGAGGCCCGGTTTTGGCATCCCATGGAAGGAAATGGAATGAATCTGGCCAAACCCAAGACCTTTGGGGTGGCGACTCAAGGGCAGACCGTCGATCTGTTGAGTATCCTTAAAGAAAAGAAGGTCAACCAAAACGCCATCTGGGAGACGGACTACAAAGTCACCCGTCCCGGTGTCTACTGCTTTTTTATGGAGCCCCAGCCGTACTGGGAGCCGGCCGAAGACCACTATATCGTCCATTACACCAAATCGTATGTGGCCGCCTTTGGTGACGATGAGGGCTGGGACAAACCGGTGGGATTAAAAACGGAAATAGTGCCGCTGTCCAGGCCGTTCGGACTATATGCGGGCAACGTCTTTCAAGGCGTGGTCATGCTCAACGGCAAGCCCGTGCCTGAGGCTAAGGTGGAAGTAGAATTTTATAATCAGGATGGGAAGGTTAAGGCCCCCAACGACTATATGGTCACCCAGAGCATTAAGGCGGACAAGAACGGGGTGTTTACTTATGCCGCCCCCCGCGCCGGTTGGTGGGGTTTTTCCGCGGTCAGCACCGATGATAAGAAGATCCCTTTCCAGGGAAATCCCAAGAGCGTCGAAATCGCCGCGGTCATCTGGGTCAAATTCTTTGATATGAAGTAGGCGGGCTCATACTTATCTCTGCCTATGCGAATACTTCATCAAGTGTAGTTAGGCCGGCCGTGAACGTCCAACCGCGGCAAAGCACCAAATAATCAAATAGCCAAATGCTCTATTGTCCGACGCGCACGGGCCACCAGTAGAGGTAGCCGCTCTTAGGGCAATGCCCCCCCCCGTAGCCACCATACACGCCGACGCACAACGCTGTGGCGGGATCGAAGGAGTCGGTAGTACCAGTCCAGTAGTAGTAGGTCTGGAGGCCGGTAAACAGGTACTGGCTGGAAGAACGGATGGCCTCAGTTCCGCTCGTAAGGGCTTTTAGCTCGTCATATGTTGGCAAACGCCATTGACCTGCCTGTGAACCGTCGGTCAGCCAGGCGGGGTTACCATCTTTAACTTGGCAGCTTGACCAACCGCGCCATCCCAGGTGGTGGATGGCCCCCAGGCCGCGTCTTTCAGCCAGATCACTCCGGTGGTCGTGTCGGTTACCGTGCCGTTCCTGTTATCGCACCAGCGTCCGGCCGCGGTGCATTCGCAGCGAAATGGCGGCCGCGAGAGTGGCAGTTCACCGGCAGTGGTCGTGTCGGCTACCGACCCGCTCTTAATATCACTCGGTCGCCCAGCCGCACTGTCGGCGTTCTCACAAGGAAATGACGGCCGCGAGGCCGGCAGCTCATCGGCATAGACCGGAAAGCTCGAATAACAAACTAGACAACCCAGCATAAAAACGATCAATAAAGAAGGTGATACTCTTCCTGTATTCCTATTCATGGTGGTCCCTCCAAATTGATTTATTTGCTTTGCGGAAACCGAGTTACGACCCGATCATCTTAAGTCAAGGGCTACCGGTTGCCTGGTTTAAAGTTAAAGATATCCTTCCCCATGGCCCGGCCGAGAACCTTTTGCCGCGGTAAAGAATCAAAAAAACACATCATCAACTGGCCTATTGTCCTCCCCGAACCGGCCAGACGTAGAAATGGGCCGTCTTAAGGTAGCTGTCGACGTAGCCGCTGTACATATCGACAAGCCACGCGTAGGTCGGACCATCGGTAGTACTCGACCAGTAGTCGTTCATCTGGACACCGGTAAATAGATACATGTGAGAAGATAGGACGCTCTCAGTCCCAGTCCTGAAGGCTACTAGCTCATCTTTTGTGGGCAGACGCCACTGACCTGCTTGTGAGCCATCGGTCACCCAGGCTGGATTTCCATTTTGGACCTGAGCCGCTAGAGTACCGGCGTCGGACCAAATGTTTTTACCGCCCCAACTGGCGTCTTGCAGCCAGACCAATCCTGTGGTCGTATCGGTTATCGTACCGTTATCATTATCGCACCACCGTCCCTGAGGACTACATGTTGGTTTACTGCAATTTTTGATTTGAATGGGTTGGGCCGAGGAAGAAATCGCACCTGTTGCGTCCACAGCCCAAGAAATCCCAACCCCGTTGCGGTCGATAACGTAAAAACGAGATCCTGTTTTGTTTCCGTAGACAACGGTAAAATAAATGTCACTGGTCTTGGAGGCGATATATCCGTTCATAGTGCCGGGAAAGGCGGTAGAGGTAGAATTAGAACTCGTGACCGTGCCCCGGATCGTAGCATATGCCGTCGCTCCTGATCCCACTTGTTCAACGATGTAATGATAGTTGACGTCGGAATAATTATTGTCGGAGACGCAACCCCTCCAAGTCTGTGCCTGGGCAACAGGTAGAAACAAGCCGGAAACGAACAAAAACACGCTAGGACGAAGATACATTTTTTCATTTCTTCCTCTCCATAATTGAGAGTGTGATTAGAGATTGGTTCTGCCGTCGCCACAAGATAAATGCTATGTATGCAAAGCAGCGGGCGGTTGCGCAACTTGCCTGACTAAGTCAAGACGTTCGTTTCCACCCCAACAGGCCCGGCCGGGAGCATTTCGCCGCGGCAAATAATCAAATAACCAAATCATCGAAGCATCTATTGTCCGCCGCGCACGGGCCAAACGTAGTTAGGGTAAGTTTTCCGGCCCGAAATGATGGCACCCCAATACAAGTCGATGAATTCCGCATCGAGCGGCTCGTCAACCCTGACAGCACTCGACCAATAGCCGGATTCCTGAACATTGATAAACAGATACATATTATAAGAGGAGATTGCCTCTGTCCCTCCGACAAAGGCGGTAAACTCCTTGAGCGTAGGCAGACGCCAATCACCTTTTTTTGAATCATCTTTCAACGAAGCTGGATTTCCATTCCTGACCTGAGTAGCGCGGTCAAAGGCAGATGTTCCGTCACTCGTACCGGCCCAAAACGGATATTGACCTCCCCACCCCGCGTCTTTCAACCAGACCAGTCCGGTGCTCATATCGGTGACGGTGCCGTTGCTATTATCGCACCACCGTCCCTGAGGGCTGAGCGTGCCCTTGCAGGTGACACACGACGGATGGGAAGCCGGAAGCTCGTCGGCATAGACCGGGAAGCTCGAATAACAAACTAGACAACCCAGCATAAAAATGGCCAATACATAGGGCGATACTCTTCCTGTGTCTCTATTCATGGTAGTCCCTCCAAAGTTATTTAGTTACTTTGCTGAAGCCGAGTTCCGACTCGATCATCTTAAGTCAAGGGCTACCGATTCCCTGGTTCAAAGTTAAAGATATCCTTCCCCATGCCCGCCGGGCACATTCCGCCGCGTCAAAAAACCGAATAATCAAATCGTCTATTTCGCTATTCGCACGGGCCAGACATAGTGGCCGCTGTTTTTATCGTAATGGCTGGTGCCGGACTGGGTATTGAAGAAATAGGTCTGGGCGGTGTTAGTATCGGCAGAGTAGGTGGTGCTCGACCAGTATTCGGCTATGTGGACACCGGAGAAGAAATACATGTCGAGGGTGTAGTGGTTAGAACAATAGATCGCCTCGGTTCCAACCGCGAGCGAGGCTAGCTGGGATATTGTCGGCAAGCCCCAATCGCCTTCTTGAGAACCATCGGTTAATGAGGCCGGATTTCCGTTCTTGGTCTGGGCGGCCCGATCAGCCGCATTTGTCGCGGTCTTAGTAGTCATCCAAAAAGTATTGAGGCCCCCCCAAGAAGCGTCCTTCAGCCAGACCAATCCGGTACTCATATCGGTCACCGTACCGTTATTGTTATCACACCACCGGCCCTGAGGGCTAAGCGACCCTTTACAAGTAAAACATGACGGACGTGACGCCGGAAGCTCACCGGCATAGACCGGGAAGCTCGAATAACAAGCTAGACAACCCAGCATAAAAACGATCAATAAATAAGGCGATACTCTTCCTGTGTCTCTATTCATGGTAGTCCCTCCAAATTCATTTTGTTGCTTTACGGAAACCGAGTTACGACCCGATCATCTTAAGTCAAGGGCTACCGATTCCCTTGGTCGAGGTTGAAAAGATCATTCAACGGCCTATTCCCGGAATCATCGCCGGCCGGGCAATCCTTGATCGTAATCGCGTGGGGCTGGTCGTAGATATTCCCGTTGGCGTCCACGGCCCAAGAGAGTCCGCCACCGGCCCGGTACAGGACGTAGAACCGCGATCCCCAGTTGTTTCGGTAAGTGATGGTAAAATGAATGTCACTGGTTGAAGATTGAATGTATCCGTCCATAGTGCCGGGAAAAGCGTCTTGGGTGGCAGCGGTGTTGACCACCGTGCCCCGGATCGTGGCATAGGCTGTCGTTCCTGTTCCCACTTGTTCCACGATGTAATTATACTTGGTGTTGGGATACGATGAATCGATTACGCAACCAGTCCAGGGCGATCCGGCCTGACAGACAGGCAAAAACAGACCGGAAACGAACAATAGTACGCTTAGGACGAAGATACTCTTTTTCATTCTTTTCCCCTTCGTAATTGAGACTGTGATTTGAGATTGGTTCTGTCATCGCAACACATAGGTGCTATGAAGCAAAAAATGCGCCAGTCGCTCAACTTGCCTAACGAATCCAAAACAATCATTTTTTTCAATCAGGTGCCAACTCGGATAATGCCAACAGCCAACTTGCTTGATGCCGACTTGCCAACTCGATTGGCGCTTCACTGCCCTGGGAATGCGGACACCAGGCCTGGAATCTTAATTAATGACATCAAACACCGTATTATGGAATGCTTCCCTTTGTCAATCGAATTTATTGGTACTTTTTTGGGTGGCATTCACCACAATTCAAGTTTGGTTTTTGTATTCAGTATGGAGATGGTATATTTGTACACCCCTCAAACTCTATGCTTTCTTTAAGCCGCCTTTCACGACCATGACTTTCAACTATCATCCATAAGCATCGCCCCGGCCGCCATCCTTCTTAACACTCTTAAATTGACACCTTGACATCCGATACGGTAATATGCCCGATCAAAGCGACTGTTGCTCCAACCGAGTGTTTTCATAGATGTACGATTCCCAACCACCTGCCAGAGAAAGGACGAAGCATGCCCTACCAGCAACCCCCATTGCCCGAACAGGATAAAGCCAAATTCGACACCCTGGGCCGGGAATCCATCGACTACCTCATGACCAGGTACAACCGGGTCAACC
>JADFXY010000092.1:0-12965 GCA_015233355.1 Deltaproteobacteria bacterium
GTGACGCGTTTAAGAGCGGCTGGGGGTTCAACATCGAAGCAGCATGTCGTATTGATGACTTGTTCAGCACCCAGTTTGGCTTTGGCTGGGAGACCTATGCCGGCAAAACCGTCGGGCGTACCGACTTTGACAACCTTAACATCGTCCCCATTTATGTCGGTGGAAAAATGCACCTGCCCGTTAACCGCACCTGGGACCCCTATTTTCGGGTTGATCTGGGCGCGGCCCGGTATAGTTCGGTCGACGCATCCACGTTTGGGCACAAAGATGGTTTTATAGATCCGAGCTGGGGTTTTCTGGCCGATTTCGGTCCGGGGCTGGAATACAAAATGGGAAACATCGGCATCTTCACGGAAGTTAAGGCTCGGTACATCGGCGGCCCCAGCTCCTCCATAGGACAGGGATTTGATCCCGACGGCAACTGGACCTTCCCGATCAACTTCGGCGTCCGGGCCTATTTCTAGTCCATTCTAACGTCCCTTCCGGGCGCTGACATTGTTGGTTGGATTTATTGGACCGGTAGTCCAAATGTATTGGATCACCGGTCCTGATATTTTGGGGCGCCGGTCCCTATGTATTGGGTCGGCAATCCCGTGGACCGCCGGTCCCGATATATTGGGTAGCCAATCCCGATATATTGGTCGTCGGTCCCGATATTTTGGATCACCAATCCCTTGGAGCGCCGGTCCCGATATATTGGATAGCCAATCCCGAAGATCGTGGCTGGATCATCCAGGGATTGATCGAACTGGATCCTATCGATTGGGTCAGTGCCCGGCCGGGGCGAGGCCTGGTAAAAAAAGACACCCACAGACCTTACCGGATGCATTATAGGTGGAGCAGAGGGCAAGGTGAAATCAGCGTGTCGTGACTGAAGAATGTAGTTCGATAAATCAGGAGGGGGTTATGGAGCACCACAAAACGAAGTTGACCAAGGTGTTGGCCCTGGTGATGATCGTGATGGTCGCCATGGCCATGTTGGCGGCAGCCACGTGGAGCAGCGGGTCTGAGGGCGGCTCTTCAGAATTAAAGGTGACCATTGCGCACATTAATGACACCCATTCACAGCTTGATCCGACTGAGCAGTCCTTCACCCTGAACAACGCGGCCATTAGAGTCTCGATCGGCGGAGTCACCAGGATAAAGACAGCCATGGACAATTTGCGCAAAACCCATGAGCATGTCCTGTTTCTACATGCCGGGGATACCATCCAGGGCACGCCTTACTTCACCCGGTTTCAGGGTGCCGCGGATATCGATTTCGATAACCTGCTGGGCATTGACGCCATGTGCCTGGGCAATCACGAGTTCGACCGGGGACCGGCCCTCACGGCGAAATTGATTTCCCAGGCGAAATTTCCGGTTCTGTCGGCCAATATCGACGCATCGGGAGAGCCGCTGTTAAAGGACAAGATTCAACCCTATACGATCAAAAATTTCGGGGCGCACCAGATCGGGATAATCGGCGTCACCACCCCTGATACGGTCAATATCTCCAGTCCCGGCCCCAACCTGAAATTTAATGACGCGGCCCAGAGCGTTACCGCCGCCGTAAGCAAGCTGAACTCGCTGGGGGTCAACATCATCATCGTACTCTCTCATCTCGGATATCATGAAGATATACAGTTGGCCGCTAAGATCACCGGAGTGGGTGTGATTATCGGCGGGCACAGCCACACCCTCCTGGGTGACCCGAACAATTTCAAGAGTGCCGGCGTTGTCCTGACGCCGTCCGGCGACTATCCGACGGTGGTGAAAAACCCGGCCGGGAAAAATGTGTATATCGCCCAGGCCTGGAGCTGGTACAACATCCTCGGTCAATTGGATGTAGTCTTTGACGCCGATGGCGATGTCCAAAGCTGCGTGGGCCACCCCACCCTCATCGTCAGCGAGGTGATCAAGCAAAAGGATGCTTCAGGCAAGTACGTGGCTGTCCAGGCCGGGTCACCGCTCTACCAGACGGTTGTCCAGTCCCTACCGGCTGCGGCCCAGGTCCTGACCGGCAATGCCGAAGCTGAAGCCAAACTGGCTGTTTACCGAAAAGCTATAGAACCGATGATGCAGGCTAAGATCGCCTACGCCGCGAATGATCTCAAGCGGGGCGATAATGTGGGTCCCGGTCCGATTGTGGCCGACTCCATGCTCTGGAAAACCAAATCCCTGGGCACCCAGATCGCCATGCAGAACGCCGGCGGCATCCGGGCGGATATCCTGTCCGGCGATGTTACTGTCGGAACTGTCTCCACTGTTTTGCCCTTCCGCAACACCCTGGTCGTAATTGAGCTGGCAGGCCGCGACGTGGTGAAATCCCTGGAGGATGGTGTTGCTTTTCAGCTTAAACATAACCCGCCGCGCCATCCTCCATATATATACGTCTCGGGGGTCAGTTTTACCGTGACCAGGGCCAACCCGGCCGGGTCGCGGGTCGGGAATGTGAAGGTCAAGGACCCAACCGGTGCCTACACGGCCATTGATCCGGCCAAGAAGTACCGGGTAGTCGTCAATAATTACATGGCTGACGGCAAAGATGACTACTACACGTTCAAAAACGCCACAGGGTACAAATACGACACCGGGTTTGGGGATGCCGAGGTATTCATGGACTACTTAACACAAGTCCTCAACGGGACAATCTCGAATCCGACTACGGCCTTAATAACCGTGACCAGGGCGCAGGTCATAGATATCTTTAATTATTTGGCGTCTGCCGTAGAGCCGGCCCGGCCGCAGGTCAATCCGAAAACCAAAAAGGCGGCCTGACCGAGACGCGACGTTTCTCGGCCGGTGGGGATTGTCGGAACCGATCCCCTGTGGCCGATCTGTACTGGCTTTCCCCGAATTCTTTCCAGGTTGACAGACCACGACTTTATCCGCAGATTGCCCAGAGTTACGCAGATAAAAAAAGACAAATGATCACAGACGTCTATGGGTCTCTTTCATCTGCGTTCATCTGCGTAATCTGCGGATAAATATTTGTCTGCCAAATTATGCACATCGTCAAACTTAAGTCAATCTAACTAGTTATGGTCAGACTTGATGGTGTTCCCCGCTCCGGACGCCGCCACTGGTCTAGCCAGCCGACCAGGCTCTTAAGGTTATCCGGGGGAATCTGGAAATGCGCCTTGTTGATCCGGCCCTCTCCCCCCTGGAATTGTCCCCCGGCGTCAAATCTTAGGGTGACCTCCTGGTAAGTCGGGGTATCCTGCCCTTTTCTCTCCACTTCCCAAAAGACCAAGTCGAATCCGGCCTGGCCCCGGGACTCGATGGAGGCCATGGGATGGAAATCCACGCCGCCTTGCCACCAACCGGGATTGGGATCATACACCGCCCGGCCCTGCTTCCCGAGCAATTCCGCCGCCCCAAAATCTTCAAAAAACCTTTTCACCTCCAGCACCGGAATGGCGCCCTCCGGTCCTGCCTGTAGATACGATTTCATTTAGCCCTCACCTGTTATGGTTTAACCTAATTTTGATAACTATGCCAAGCGATTAGCGACCGTGGTTGACTGGGCACTATTTAATCCACAGATTGCGCCGAGTTGCGCAGATTAAAAACATACAAAACGCTTGTGTCCGAAGGCTTGCATCCAGGCCTCGGTCGGCCAAAGTTCAGCAAACAACCTCTATAGTCTATAGCTTCTTTCATCTGCGTTAATCTGCGAAATCTGCGGATACAATTCTGTGGTTCATCCGGAATTTCGATCTCACCTGCCCCCTTAATATAAAGCCCTAATCGCAGATATGTCATGTGGAATGCGTCGGAATAAAAACATCTGTGCCCTGTTTGGGCTCGGGGCCGGATTTTCCCCATTTGAGAGGCCGGAAATGGGCCTCGGATTATTATTACATTAAGATGGCGGCGGAGTCAATTTCGCTTGACATGTTTATGAAGATTTATATATCCTACCCTTTTACCTGAAAGGCTCGACCGGCTCAATTCAAGCCGTATCTTGAAAAAGAAAGGGAGATCCGAATGAGTGAGAAAATAGACAATATTAGAAGTATTGGTCTCATTGGCCACGGCGGCATTGGCAAAACCAGCCTGGCCGAGGCGATGCTTTTTACGGCCAAGGCGACTGATCGTCTGGGCCGGGTTGATGATGGGACTTCGGTTATGGATTATGAGCCCGAAGAGCTGAAACGCCATATCTCCATCAGCTCCTCATTTCACCATTATAATTGGAAAAAGCACCGGGTTAACCTGGTCGATATGCCGGGTGACGACAACTTCCTGTCCGATACTAAAACCTGCCTGTCGGCTGTAGACGGGGTCGTGGTCGTAGTCGACGCCATTGACGGTGTCCGGGTCACTACCGAAAAAGTCTGGGAATTCGCCAATGAATTTGATCTGGCCAAGGTCTTTTTCGTCAATAAAATGGGCCGGGAACGGGCCAATTTTCAGAAGGTTGTGGATGATCTAAGCCAGTCCTTCGGGGTTAAGGCCGTGCCCGTTTATCTCCCCATTGGAGCCGAAGACAAATTTAAGGGTGTAATCGATCTCCTGAGAATGAAAGCTTGTAATTACGCCACCGATGGCAGCGGCAATTTTACGGAATCCGATATCCCCGACAGCTTGGCCGATGAGGTCCAGGAAGCCGCGGATAAGCTGATGGAATATGTGGCTGAGGCCGATGACGCCCTGCTGGAGAAGTATCTGGACGGCGGGTCGCTCACCCCGGAAGAAGTCACCACCGGGTTCAAAAAAGGCATCCAAAATGGTTCCTTTATCCCCGTCGCCTGCGGTTCGGCCGCCAGAAACATCGGTGTCGCTCAATTAATGGACATGATTAACCAGTGCCTGCCGTCTCCGGCCGCCCGAGGCGCCTGGAAGTGCAAAAACGCCAAAACCGGCGAAGAGACGGAGCGGAAGCCCGACCCGGCCGAACCATTTTCCGCCTTTGTGTTTAAGACGGTGGCCGACCCCTATGCCGGCCGGCTGTCCATTTTCCGGGTGGTTTCCGGAACGCGGGTGGCCGAAAACGGGGCCTACAATGCCAACAAAGAATTCAAAGAACGATTTGGCCAAATATTCCAACCGGAAGGCAAAAATCAGAAGGTCATGACCGAGGCCCTGCCCGGAGACATTGTGGCCGTGGCCAAACTCAAAGAAACGGTCACAGGTGACACTCTCTGCAGCGAAAAGGACCCGGTTTTGTTCAAGCCGGTCGCCCCATTACCCACAATTATCTCCTATGCCGTGACCCCCAAGAACAAAGGTGAGGAAGACAAGGTCTTTGCCTCCATCGCCAAACTATTGGAAGAAGACCCCACCCTTAAGCTGGCCCGGAATAAGCAGACCAAGGAAATGCTTCTCTCGGGCATGGGCCAGGTCCATATCGAAGCCACGATGGAGAAGATGCGCCGCAAATTCGGCGTCGAAGCCATGTTGACCGTTCCCAAGGTTCCGTACTTAGAAACCATCAAGGGAAAAGCCAAGGTCCAGGGGAAATACAAAAGGCAAACCGGCGGCCGGGGCCAATACGGGGATACCTGGTTGGAAATCGAACCTCTCCCCCGAGGTGGTGGTTATGAATTTCTGGACAAGATCGTCGGCGGCGTTATTCCCAGGCAATATATCCCGGCTGTAGACAAAGGCATTCAAGAAGCGGCCCTTAAGGGTGTCGTGGCCGGCTTTCCCGTAGTCGACTTCCGGATCGCCCTGGTCTTTGGTTCTTATCACGACGTCGACTCTTCGGAAATGGCCTTTAAGATCGCCGGGTCCATGGGCTTCAAGAAAGCCTGTGAAGAGGCCAAGATGGTCCTGTTGGAGCCGATCATGAAGATTGAAGTGACGGTCCCCGAGGAGTTCATGGGCGACATTATCGGCGACCTGAACTCCCGCCGGGGCAAGGTCCTGGGCATGGTCCAGAAGGGGAAAAACCAGGTCATCCAGGGGTTGGTGCCCATGTCGGAGATACTCCAATACGCCCCTGATTTGACCTCCATGACCGGCGGACGAGGCTCGTTTACCATGGAACAATCAACCTATGAAGAATTACCGGCTCACCAGGCCGAGAAGATCATCGCCGAATACAAACAGGCCGAAGAGTAACCGTTGGTTGAAGGTGGAGCTTAAGCCGTGGAATGTGAATTTACGGTAGCCATAGTGACCGTCAGCACTCGTCTCTCCCGCCAGATAGGGGAAGATAAATCCGGTCCGGCCCTGGCCGACTTAATGCGTCAATCCGGCTGGCAGGTGGCCGCGCAAGAGACGGTCACGGATGACCGGACAGCCATATCCAATGAGTTGAGGTTGTTGACAGATGAACATAAAGTTGACCTGATCATCACCACCGGCGGAACCGGCGTTCATCCGACGGATGTTACTCCAGAGGCCACCCAAGACGTCATTCAACGGGACATCCCTGGAATGGCCGAGGCCATGCGGGCGGCCGGAATGCAAAAAACGCCCCATGCCATGATCTCCCGGGCTGTCGTCGGAATCCGGA
The DNA here is from genome assembly GCA_015233355.1 of Deltaproteobacteria bacterium. Lineage (GTDB taxonomy): Bacteria > Desulfobacterota > JADFXK01 > JADFXK01 > JADFXK01 > JADFXK01. The sequence goes on from JADFXY010000092.1 coordinate 6,449, forward strand.
ATCAAACCTTGATTGTTAATGTCCCAGGCAGTGTCAGGGGGGCGGTGGAATCGATCACGGTTTTGCTCCCCGCCCTGCCCCACGCCGTGGAAAAAATCAAGGGTGATCCCTCCGATTGCGGCCGGGCCTAAGCTCACGGGCAAACTTGATCACCGCGCAGTGTCGCCCTTGCCTCCTCAGTCAAGGGCGATTTTCATTTTCCGGCCTGACCCCGCGGCCGTCACCATCAACCGCGCCGCCGGGCTTAGACCGGCACATAACGAAAGGACATCTCCTCCATGAGTACTCCATTCTTACCCCAAGGCCGGCCCCTGGGCATTGGTTCCCTGCCCCATCTTGATCCCGCGGCGGGGATGGCCCTGATCCTCAAGACGATGCCCCAGTCACCCCACTGGCCCCAATTCCCCAAGGCAAGCATGTATGAGCAGATGGAGTTTCAGGTGACGGAGGGATTGCCCTGTGTCGTCGTCAATGAAGATGACCGGCGGGTCTTCTTCGATACTTCCGGTGATCCCATCCCGGCCGTAGAAAAATTCTATGAGCATTATCTGGAAGCGGAAGCCGGTGGGCCTGTGGAGGACTTCGCCATGTCCCGGCGGAGCGCGGCGGGACTTTATTTGCTTGAGGACGCCCTGGCCGGCGGCGGCTATGCCCCGGAACTGGTCAAGGGCCAGATCATCGGTCCGTTCAGCCTGGGCATGTCCTTATTCGATGAAACCCGCCGGCCGATCCTCTACCATGACCTGCTCGGTGATGTCGTGGTCAAGGGCCTGGCCATGAAATCCATCTGGCAGGCCAAGAAGCTCCTGGGTATGGGCGGCCGGGCTTTCTTGTTTGTGGACGAGCCGGTCCTGGCCTCCTTTGGGTCTTCAGCCATGATTACCATTTCGCGCGAGGAAGTCATCAGCAAGTTCAACGAGGTGATCAACGGGGTCAAGGCCCTGGATGTGGTCACCGGGTCGCATTGCTGCGGCAACACCGACTGGGCCATGCTCATGGAGACCGAGGTGGATGTGGTCAGTTTCGACGCCTTCAATTACATGGAGACCATGACCCTTTACCCGGCGGCCCTAAAGCGGTTTTTTGACCGGGGCGGGGCCCTGGCCTGGGGGATTGTGCCCAACGTGCCGGAGGTGATGGACATGGATGCGGCATTTCTGCTGCAACGTCTGACTGCAGGCGTAGCCGGCCTCACGGCGAAAGGATTGGACCAGGATATGATTTATGAACGAATGTTTATCACCCCGGCTTGCGGCACCGGCACCTTGTCCCTGGCTCAGGCCGAACAGGTCTACTCCCTGACCCGGCAGGTCTCGGACAGCGTCCGGGCCAGATAACCTGATCAACTCATTTTGTTCCATTCAGGGAACATTAACAAAGGAGACCATATGATTGATCCTCGAATGGCCAGGCTGGCTGAAGTGCTGGTCAATTACTCGTGCAAGGTTCAGGCCGGGGAGCGGGTCTTGATCGAGGCTTTCGACTTGCCGGAAGACTTCATCATCTTGCTGGTCAATGAAGTTCTGCGGGCCGGAGCGACTCCCTTCGTGGAGATCAGACAGAACCGGGTTATGCGCAGCCTGTATAACGCAGCCTCGGAAGAATGGATGAAAGAATGGGGCGACATCGAGCTGTACCGGATGAAGAAGATGAACGCCTACATCGGCCTGCGGGGCAGCCACAATATTTCCGAACTGTCCGATATCGACCAGGAAAAGCTAAATATCGCCAATAAATTCTACAGCAAGCCGGTTCATTCCGAGCAACGCGTCAAACACACCAAATGGGTCGTCACCCGCTGGCCCACGCCGGGAATGGCTCAGCAGGCCAACATGAGTACCGAGGCCTTTGAAAATTTCTATTTCAAGGTCTGCACCCTGGATTACGCCAAGATGTCCCGGGCGATGGATCCACTGGCCCAATTGATGGACCGGACGGACCGGGTCCTGATCACCGGACCGGGCACCAACCTCTCCTTTTCCATCAAAGACATACCCTGCCGAAAATGCGACGGCCTGCGGAATATCCCGGATGGCGAGGTCTATACAGCCCCGGTCAAGCACTCAGTGAACGGAACTATTCAGTATAACGCCCCGACCATATTCCAGGGCAGCTCTTTTAACAACATTCAGCTTGAGTTCAAGGATGGCCGGGTAGTCCGGGCTACGGCCGGAACAGCGGCGGAAACAACCAGGCTGAATCAGATTCTCGACTCCGACGAAGGGGCCAGGTACGTGGGTGAGTTCGCCTTTGGCTTTAACCCGCACATCACCCAGCCCATGCGGGACATTCTGTTCGATGAAAAAATCGCCGGCTCTATTCATTTCACACCGGGCCAGGCTTACGAACAAGCCGACAACGGTAACCGGTCTCAAATCCACTGGGACATGGTTCTAATCCAAACCGAGCTATACGGTGGAGGAGAGATTCATTTCGACGGCGCCCTGATCCGAAAAAACGGTCTCTTCGTCTTGCCGGAGCTGACCGGATTGAACCCGGATCAGTTGATTTGAGCGGAATGAACCTGGGCCTAAAATTCCAATTTGACCTGATCCGGAAAGACGAAGGATGCCTCCAGTTGGTTGATATCTTCGATGGTCTCGGTGATGTGTTTTTTGGGCCGACCGTCCAGGCCGAGGAATTTGATGGCCATAAAATTCAACAAATCCAGCCGATCCAGGGGCTGGAGGCGAACGACCTGGGCCTGAAACTGGAACGGAGGCCGTTTATCCACGCTGCAAGCATAGTAGGCAACCTCGCCCATCACCGGGGCCTTAGCCGGGGAGAGCATCCGATAGGACAGCAGCATGCCGCCTTCAGATAGATTCTGGACTCGATAGACGGGGCTTTGAGGCATGGACACTCCGGTCTGGGAGCATTGCACCACCTCAATCGGGAGCAGGCTGGGCAAGTCATACCTGGAGTTGAAGCGTAGGTCGGTGGGGTAAACGCTCTGAGGCAGGGTCAGGCAGATGGCCGGCAATGCCACCTGTCTGGTCGTTTCAAGTTTCTCCGGCAAGTCCAGCACGGTCGATTTAAACCCGATTCTTTTGATCACGTACCCACCTTCGGAAACCCGGCTAATCAACAAAGTCACTTCCAGCTCCCGTTTGACCATACTCCAGGCCAGGGGGGGATTTGTCTGGGCGATGATTAACCGGTGTTCCTCCAGCCCGTACACTTTGGATTCCCGGACATCCAGCATGGTCCTTTGTTGATCGCGATCCAAGACCAGGCTCAGCTCTTGGTCCGACCGAAAGATCGCCTTCAATTGTTCTGCCGTCATCTTTGAAGCCATATGTCACTCCGTTTGATCACCCAAGAAGCCGCCGACTCGTCCTCCGCTTGAATGCTTAATTGACAAACTAGCTGAAAACGTATAACATAAGAACTCTTTTGTTGGCAACACCAAATGGTCCCTATCGGAAATATCTTCAGGAGAAACGGACATGCCGGATAAAGCGTTTATCATTACAGATATGCTTAATGATTTCATCGATCCCCAGGGGACGCTCTACCTCGGTCCGACGGGAGAAGACATTATTGCGCCGGTCAAAAACAGGATCGAAGAGATGCGCCGGCAAGGCGCCCTGATTATCTTCATTTGTGACGCCCACGCCGAGGACGACCTGGAATTTAATATGTTTCCCGCCCATGCCATCAAAGGTCAATGGGGCGCGGAAGTCATTCCGGCCCTGGCCCCCCAACCGGGTGACCAGATCGTGTTCAAGACCAGATACAGCTCCTTTTTTGGTACCAATTTAGAGCAAGTTCTTTTGAGAGAAGGGGTAAAAGAGGCATACCTGGCCGGGGTTTGCACCTCTATCTGCATTATCGAGACAGTGTCGGATCTAAGGCAGCGCGATTATCCTACTTATGTCTTTGCCGACGCCGTGGCAGATTTTGATCCGGCGGCCCACGATTACTCCCTGAAACGGATGGAAACCATCTATGGGGCCAAATTGATCTAATATCTTCATGATAAAAAGATACTTTTTCCCCTTAACGCGCACCGTTCAACTCGGACCCCGTAACGCGCAACCCGAAACACGCAACACGTAACCCGAAACATCTTTTGGGAAACATATGGACCGGATATTGATTGTGGACCGGGATGAGGCGTCGGCCCAGCGCGTTATCCGGCTCCTGGCCGCTGATGATCGCAAGTTGACCTTTTTCACCAACCTGACTGATTGTCTGACCGATGCCCAAGCTAACCGGTCCAATCTAATTATTGCGGACATCTTTCCACTGGGGCGGGACGAGACCAGATTTCTCTCGGAACTCCGACGGACCGCCCCGGATGCCTCTCTGGTCGTGGTCACGGACGCCCCTGATTTCCACTCTACGGTCAAATCGTTCCGGCTGGGTTGCCTTGATGTCATCTCCAAGACCCAATCCGATCTTTCCCTGGCCAATAAACTTCGGAAGCGGTTAAAAGAACACCAGGCTAAGAAGAAGAGATTACATGAACAAGAGGTTGCCGGCCTCAAAGCACAGAAGCTTCAAGCCATCCTTGACCAGGCCGAAATCGGCATCTATGTCCTCGACCGTGATTATCGGTTGCTATCCCTAAATAAGTACATGAAAAAACTGGTAGGCGTCACACCCAAGAGTCCCGATGTGACCTTTTGTTATGATCTTTTTCGCCCCACCTGGCGCAATCGGCCGCGGGATGACGAGCCCACTCCCTGTGCCGGTTGCCTGGTCAAGGCGGCTATTGATGACGGACTCATACATACCGGTCCAGGTTGCACGAGACTTGGCCGAATACTTCAAGTTAAGGCCGTTCCCATTAAAGATAAAGACGACCGGGTGGCCAGAGTGGTGGTACTGACTACCGACCCCTTGTCCCTAATTCGAATAGAAAAAGGGGCTCAAACGATCCCTCCCAGACTTCAAGAATTGCTGGAGACTGTTCCTAACCCGTTGGGTGTTACCGATACCAGAAATAGAATCATCTTTGCTAACCCGGCCCTTGTCTCAGCTTTCAAACGGGAAAAAGAGAAACTCGTCGGTCAGAGCCCGGCAAAATTTTGTGCCCGAAGTTCCTTATCCAGGCTGCGCCGTCAGCTAACCTCCAGAGCCAAGGGCGAGTGGGGCGATTATGGTCTGGACCTGCTTGACGGTCAGGGGGACCAAGCCCCAGTCCGAATTCTATCCATGCCTCTGTCTAACTTAGCCGGAGAGTATACCGGGAGTGTCTTTCTGCTCCTCGGGCGGAAAGCGCTGACCAGCCTGGAACAAGATCTGAAACTCTGCCGGGAAGGCTTAGAAACTGAATCGAAGTACCGGGCCGCCCTGGAAACCGACCAGGATAAGAGAATCAATGATCTGATGGACCAGTCATGGGATATGGTCTTCCGGTTGACGCCCAATCTCAACATCTCTTTTGCCAACCCGGCGGCCATTGATGCTTTGGGCTTTGACCAAAATGAGTTGCTTAAGAAAAAAATGTCCGATTTGTTGCCGGATGAAGAGAAAGAGGACGTTTTACAAAGGCTGCGGGGCTTAGGTGACAATGGCCGGTTGTCCCGAATGGGGCACCATCTTCTGGGCAAAAACAAGGTTAAGATACCCGTTCGGACCAATGCCAGGTCAATCTCCGATCATCATCACCAAATGTCCGGGATCGAGATAACCTGCTATAATGACTCCTACATCAAATACATCGAAGGCCGGTTGGTTCAATCGGAAAAGTGGTCCTCAGCGGGTCGTTTACTTGGCCCGGTGACCGAAGAATTGGTCAACATTACCAAGCAGATCGAGACAGTGATAGATGAGGCCGTCAAAACGCCGGCCCAGCCGAATTCGTCGCCGGACAAGCTTTTGGCCGCCCAGGAGGGTATCCATAGTGTTTCAACCATGGCCATGGCCCTAGAGGCATTCATCTTTGGCCGGAGGCCGGCCCTGGCCCAGGTGGATATAAACCAGTCTTTCGGCCAGTTGCTTTATCTTCTCGGACCCCGGTTAAAAAACCTCAATATCCAGGTCGTAACCAAATTTTCACCCTATTTGCCGGCAATTACGGCTTCTCCTGACCAAATTAATCAGGCGATACTCAACCTGGTTATCAACGCCATCAAATTCATGCCCAACGGGGGCACATTAAAGATTGAGACCAAGAAACTAAGAGATAACATAAAAATAACCATGAGTGACAGCGGGATCGGACTCCCCCGGGAACGCATCGACCGGATTCTCAACGATTCTCCAACACCCTTCGACTTTGATGAGATGTGCCCGGAGCTGTTTTTGGCCCACAGAATAATCAACGATAATTACGGAGAAATCAATGTTCAAAGCCATCTCGGCCGCGGAACTGTTCTTAATGTCACCTTGCCGGCAAAGCCTTTTTCGAGTGAATCTGAAAAAGGTTATTGAAAAACATGTCAAGTTTTGGTAAGGAGCAAACACGTCAAAATGGCGCTGCGGAATTTATCTTGCGGCGTGGCTTTGGCAAGTCTATCTTGGCCACGGGTCTTCAGCAAATTCAATTAACTACTAGGAACCGGCC
>JADFXY010000093.1:0-12960 GCA_015233355.1 Deltaproteobacteria bacterium
TAATCTCGGCATAGGTAGAAGTAACTATCTTGACGTAATCACCTTCCTGCAGCCGATGCTCTTTAGCCGTGGCCGGGTTCATCTGAACAAACATGTCGTTTTTTAAGACTTGCGTGTCCAACCAGGTCTTGGTCAAGTACGGCGGCGCCGCCAGGTAACCGTCAGGGAAGTCTATACTATCTTGGGGCACCAACAAGAGCGGGAATTCCTTCGTCGCGCCGTTGAGGAAAGGTGGTTCATAATGAGGCATGAAGGCTTTGTCGCCGGTGGCTCTGATCCGAAACAACCTCATCATCATCGGTGAAGGTAGGGAACCGGGCTGGGCGCCGACCTTATCCACCATCGTCCGGCTATAAAACTCAAACTTGCCCGAAGGTGAGGTGAACACGCCGTCAAATTTGTTAAAGGCTACCGTCGGGTTGTACCAGACGGTATCAGCCGCGAGATTGTCGAACTTAGCGTCAGTCAGGGCAGGAGCGGTAGGGCCGATCTTTTTCCAGGCGTCCGCACCCTTTCCGATGACACCCACACCCGCCTTGGCCACTCCTTCCACGTTCTTGGTCAGCAATTCTTTATAATCCGACCAGGGAAAAGAAGCCGCAACCGAGCCACCCAAGGCGTGCGCCGCTTTGATCAACACATCACCAGGGTTGGTCACCTGGCATTGGGCCTCCACCACCGGCCGGCTGATGCTGTAGACCGGGAATTGCATCCCGGGAGGCGTGGTATGATCGTCCCAACCTTCCAGGTAGTTCGGTCCGGGCAGGACCAGATCTGCCATGGCGGTAGTCTCATCCATATATGGGGACAGGCTGACCACGAAGGGGATCTTTTCCAGGGCCCGGTTGAAATCACCGTTTTCGGCGCCGTAGCAAGGGTTGGCGTGGTAGACGATCAAGGTGGAGATAAGCGGAGTGCTGGTCCGGGTGACTGTCCGGGCCATGGGGTAGAAGAGTTCTTTGGTCAGAGGGTAGCGTCTGGTCCTGGCTTCATCAAGCCGGGGATTCTCGTTACCTTTCTTCGCAATTTCATCAAGAACCGTTTCCGGCCAGGCGGCAATCGGCGCTGGAGAGGTCAGGACCATCCCGCCTTCGCGGTTGATGCTGCCGACCAGGGCATTCAAGGCATTGACCGCCATGAGATCAAACAAACTGCCCGGCATACTGCCCTTGCCTTTGCCGTAAACCGCTACCGCCGGTTTAATGGAGGCGAAGTCGTTGGCCAGGGCGACTATCTTTTCGGCCGATACCCCGGTCAAAGAATACACTTCTTCGGGGGTGTAATCTTTAAGGACCATCTCTTTAAATCCCTGATGAGGTCCCTTGTCGTCCGACCAGTTTTCGAAGCCGAAGCAGTGTTGGCCGACAAAATCCTTGTCGTACTTGCCGTCTTTTATAATCACATGGGCCAGACCCAGAGCCAGTGCGCCCTCAGTTCCGGGTTTAACACTGATCCATTGATCCGCCTTAGAGGCCGTCAGGGTCGATGAAGTATCGATCTGGACGATCTTGGCCGGTTCGCCGTTGTTCTTGTCCCGCCATATCCCATTGGCCCGCATCATCCGGACCGGAGAACCCCAGCCCTCAAACAGGGCGCTACCGAAACTAAGGATGTAATGGGCCCGCTCCAGATCAAAACCCAGTGACTTACCTGCGCCCATGGTCAATTCAACGGCCATCTCGTTGGCGTCGTCAGCGGAGGGAATGGTAAAGGCATTGGGAGACCCGAAAGCTTTCAGGAACCTGGCCAACAACCGTGGCATTGATCCATCCTGCCGGCCGGTAATCGAGGCCAGGGCCTGGGGCCGGCCGGAATCACGAATCTTCTTCAGTTCGGCCACCAGCGTGTTCATGGCCTCTTCCCAGGAGATGCGTTCCCATCGGCCCGCCCCGCGGGCTCCGACTCTTTTTATGGGGCCTGGGACCCGAATACCTTCATGCTTCTGGGGGGCGAAAACTTCCCCGGCCAGTCCCAAGGCGGTTTCTGTGATCTCTGTGGCGGATTTGTTTTCAAACCCTCCCAGCGAGTATAACAACTGGAGCCCGGCTGCGCCCATGGGACAAATCCCACCACGGTTAACCGGGTGCTCAGGGTTTCCTTCGATCTTAACCGCCCGCTTCCCATCTATTACGCGAACCTTAATTCCGCAGCCGCCGGGGCAAAGACTGCAGACGGTATTTACGTAAGTTGCCTCTCCCTTGTCCGGGACTGGAACCCAGGGCCAATTCTGCGTCCAAATGGCAGAGTCGTCCATGAGTTTCCACGGAATGGGAGTTAGGTGGAGGCCGGCAACCGCGCCCACGGCTAGTTTTATGAACCCTCGTCTATCAATCTTCATAACTAATTGGCTCCCTTGAATTCGATAGGGCGAACATCCGGGTAAAGGATGTTATTATTATGCTCCCGGGGTGGCTATTTGTGGCAGACGAAACAGGCATTGCTGGTCTTATTCTTGTCATGACATTCGCCACAGTCATCCATTTTCATCCGATCCCAGGTGTTAAACTTAATTCCGGAAATACGGCGACCCCAAATATCGATGCTGTACCCGGTAATCCGATTCTTTTTGTAGACGCGTGGCTGCTCGCTGGTCCCGATGGGCCCGTGGCAGGTTTCACATTTCTGCTGTCCCATCTTAACGTGGGCCGCATGGGAAAAATAGACACAATCCGGTTGTTTGGAGTAGACGAGCCAGGGAATCTCCTTCCCCTCTTCCGTCAACTTCTGCCCGTAAGCCTGGAACTTCTTCTCGGCCTCGGTCTTACCCTGCAGGCTTTCATGGCAATCCATGCACCTGGCCAACTTAGGTATGCCGGTGAAGAAGCCGTCTTGCTTAAAGACATGGCATTCGTCGCAGCCCATCCCCGCATTTTCGGTGTGTGCCTTGTGGTTAAATGGGAACGGCTGCTCCATCGAACTATAGAGCACGGCCGGAAAGATCACCCAGCCCACAAAAAGGGCGCCCACGAAGCCGACGACACAGAGAAACCAACCAATTACAGCCGGGGAATACTCTTTCTTTTCTGCTTTCTCCATAGACTCACGCCTCAAATCTGGTAGTAATAGTTAATTAATTTCTGCCCTGGCCGATGTTTCCACGTCCTATTCTTTGGAAGTGACCGTTGACCGTAGCATTATCAACAATGCGGGAACTTTTAACCCAATAGTCAGGCTTTTGTCAAGAAAAAAAGGCAAAAAAAACGTTGCGTCACCGAGACCGACCAGTCACCCGGACCACTGCTTCCGTCTGCATCGAAATGCTCCTGAACCTCACCCCGCCCCGCCGTGGATTGACTTTCACCGGGCCGTTATCTCGTCGCGAGTTCTCAGCTCCCTCATTTTGGGGCTGAGGAATTCAACATCCCGATTTACTAAGATTTTTCATCTAACCTCTTGACATTCTCACATGTCACGTGAAAAACTCTTGATGCGATGCTAGGCTTTACCCGTTCCTCGCCGCCGAACAAAAATGCAGCGCCCCAATTGATGTGTTCCTAACATACTGTCTTTTGTTTAAATCTGATCACAGAGAGAGTTTATCACCGGGCAGAAGGCCTCGGCCTGACAATAGCCGCTCCGTCTCCCGTCCTCATTCATTCACCATATTTTCTTAATCACATTACCCGGTTGGGTCTGAAGGCTTTGACATATGGACCAAAAAAACAAATCGAACAAAGCACAAGCCAAACCCCGGAAGAAGTCTTCTTTGCTCAGAATTCTCTTCAGATCGTTCTTGCTGTTAATAATTATGATTTTCTTGGGGGCGGGGGTGGTCATCGGCGGCTTTTGTTACCGCCTTATGACTGATCTGCCATCCACAGATCAACTAAGAAATTTCGACCCGCCTCAAACGAGCATCGTTTACTCCGACGATGGGACTGAAATCGGCCGATTTTTTATTGAAAACCGGATCGTTGTTCCCTTTGCCAGAATTCCCGAACGGGTGGTGAATGCCTTTTTAGCGGCTGAAGATGCCCGGTTCTTTGAGCACCCCGGAATAGACTTTCTCCGTATTATCAAAGCATTTCTGAAGAATGTGGAGGCCGGCCAGATCGTCCAGGGCGGAAGCACCATCACCCAGCAGGTCATCAAGGCCATGTTGCTTACTCCTGAGAAAACTTACTACCGGAAAATCCAGGAGGCTGTGTTAGCCTACAAGATGGATCAATACCTCAGCAAAAAAGAAATCTTAAATATTTATCTCAACAAGATTTATCTGGGACACGGCGCCTATGGCGTGGAAGCCGCAGCTCGGGCTTACTTTGATAAGAGCATCAATCAGTTGGATATAGCCGAAACGGCCATGATTGCCGGGATGGCTCCGGCCCCCAGCCGATATTCCCCCATCAGCCACCCTCAACAAGCCAGAGACCGAAAATCCTACGTCCTCAAACGCATGTTCGAGCTGGGCTATATCAACGCCGAGGAACGGGAAAAAGCCTTAAAGGAGGAGTTACGCCTCAGCCACAGCGGCCGTCAGGCGATTCTGGCCGCACCTGATTTCACCGAGTACGTCCGCCGAACTTTAGAAAAGAAGTATGGAGCGGATACCTTAAATAAGGGCGGGTTGCGCGTTTATACCACGGTCAATCTCCCTCTCCAGGCCAAGGCGGTGGAGGCCGTCAACCACGGGGTCAGAGAACTGGATAAAAGGCAAGGTTTCCGGGGACCTATCAGGATCATCAGCCGAAGAGAAATCGATGGCTATTGCAAACAACGCAGCGACGAAATGGGCAATTCGCCTCTATCTAACGATGAGGTCTTGGAAGGGGTGGTCCTAAGTGTGGATCGAAGGAAGAATGAAGCCACATTGTGTCTGGGGAGTCATCGGGGTGTAGTTGATCTGGCCGACACTTCCGGGGCCCAAAAGGTCATACCGGACGGGCAACAAGCCAAGATGCGGCGATTAGGAGATAGTCTCACCCCAGGCGCTGTTGTGGTTGTGCGCGTCATTGAGCAGGACGCCGATACCGAACTTTACCGGTTGGCTTTAGAAGACCCCATGGTTCAGGGCGCCCTGTTGAGCCTAGAGGCGGAGACCGGACACGTCAAAGCCATGGTGGGGGGAAGAGATTTTAAGGCCAGCCAGTTTAATCGGGCCATCCAATCCCGGCGGCAACCGGGTTCTTCGTTCAAGCCCATCGTTTACGCCGCGGCGATGGACTCGGGGTTCACCCCGGCGAATGTCGTGGTTGACTCTCCCATGGTTTACGATGCCGGCCCCGGTGCGCCGGTGTGGAAGCCCAAAAACTATTCCGGTAAATTCAACGGCCCAACAAGGCTCCGCGTCGCCCTGGCTAAATCCATCAACATCGTAACCATAAAATTGATGCAACAGGTCGGTGTCCAAAAGGTCATCGACACAGCTCAAAGCCTGGGGATCACGTCCGATTTGTACCCAAATTTATCCCTGGCCCTGGGGTCGTCCGGGGTGTCCCTGATCGAGTTGGTGGTGGCCTACTCCGTCTTTGACAACCAGGGGGAGAAGCTTGAGCCCATTTTCATCACCCGGGTCTTAGACAAGACCGGCAATGCGCTGGAGGTCAACAAGACCACCAAAACGAGAGCCATAGATGAGGATACCGCCTATTTGATGGTCAGCATGCTTCAAAGCGTCATCACGGAAGGCACCGGTACAAGCGTGGCTAAGGCGTTTCCCAACAGACCGTTAGCCGGAAAGACCGGAACGACGAATGATTGTATCGATGCCTGGTTTATCGGTTTTTCACCGGATTACGTGACCGGCGTCTGGGTTGGATTCGACGATAAGAAATCCCTGGGCAAGACCGAGACCGGGGCCAAAGCGGCGGCGCCCATCTGGATAGAATTTATGCAAGAGATGCTTAAAGATAAACCCGTGAAGCACTTTATCGTACCCAAGGGAATAGTCTTTGCTAAAATTGACTCCGCGACCGGAATGCTGGCCTCTGCCGAGTCGGGTAGGGCGATTTTTGAGTGCTTTAAAGACGGCACGGCGCCTACCCAGTCCAGCGCCCCCAAACAAGACGTGGCAGGCGCGGGACTGGACAATTTTCTTAAAGACGATTTTGGTCCTTCGGATACGGAAAAGCCGGCAGGTTCATCCGACTCTGAAAAACCTGTTGACCTGGAGAGTCCGTCTCCAGGCATGGGCGTGGAACACTAGCTCCAGATCTTAAACGTCCTTCAAGGCGTCTTTGACCGTGTAAAGGAGGATGAAGTTCTGATCCAGGTCATCTTCCAGTGCCTTTAGCTTGTCCGGCTCCATATTGAGAATGCGGATAAAGACGTGGCGGCAGTCTTCTTCACAGGAATCGTAGGACGTCAGGATACTGGCCATCCGACCGCCATGTTTGCGAATTACATCCGCGACCTCTTTGATTGAACCCGGCTTATCAGGAAGGTTAAAGGCAAATTGCACCCCACCCCGATAAATCCCGGTGATGGAGATCAACACCCGGAAAACATCACCCTGTGACAACATCCCGACCAGTTTGCCCTGCTCATTGACTACCGGCAAGCCGCTAATGCGATGTTCGAGCATCTTCACCGCCGCCTTCTCCACAGTCTCCTCAGGTGAGATAGTGACCAGATTCTTGGTCATGATATCCCTGACCTTCAGTTCGGAAAGCAGATAATACAGCTCGTGCATGTCCAGGGTGGTGGCTTTGGAAGGCGAGGCCGCTTTGCCGTCCCGGTCAGTCAAGATGCCCACCAGCCTGTCCCCCTTCATTACAGGTAGGCGGCGGATATTGTTTTCCTTCATAATCTGCGACGCCTTCATCATGGAAGTATTCTCATCCACTGAAATCAGATCCGTGCTCATCCACGCTTTTACCAGCATATTGTATCCTCCATGGTTATCGATTAACGAAACAGGGGGCTTTGGCGTTCTGCTTGGTTCGCCGGCAGGCGGCCTCCGTTGGAGCCGGGGTAACCACCTCTAGCTCAAAACATACTAGAAGATAACGTTTTGTCAAGATATTATTTCTCGGCCCGCCTCGACCCCATGGGCTTTGGACCGGGAGTCAAGTCGAGCAAGGAGGCGATCTCCGGCCAGTTGCCGACCCTGGGAAATCTTGCGTCGGTACGGTTCCACGGCTGATCAAAAACAATGGGCATGATTCCGTGTTCCTCCAACAGGACACACGTTTCCAGCCGATCATCGACAAAATACTTTTTACCGTGTTCGAGCAAAACGCCCGGCTTTAACTCGTGGTCGGCGGTGGCGATGACCTCGATTTTAGCCGGGTCCACTTCCGGCAGAACGTGCTGAATCCAGTCTCTAATGGGCTCGGCTGTGGTTCGGGCGGTGACGAACAAGATGTCGGCTTGCCGGCTGATTTGATTTATGACATGAGGCGCACCGGGATAACAGGCCAGGTTGACCTCAATGGGTTTTTCAATCAGCAAAGTGATCAGTTCCATGATCACCTGATCGTCCAGGTTTAGGCAATCGGCCAGGTAATAGCTGGTGATATCCTCATACCTGAGGTATCCCGGGCCAAAGCGGTCGTTGACCAGTTTGACGAACAGGTTCATCGTCTGGGCGAAAACACTATCCACATCAAAGGCGATGTCGCGGGGATCAATTCCCGATTCAAAGACGTCGGCCGGCCTGACTACGGAGCCAATGAGACTGCCTGGCATAGGCATGTTTCAACCTCTCAAAAGTTGCGGGGTTCGGAGTTCCAGACAACATAAGTTGAAGATTAAAATAACCCATTTTTGCAAAACATAAAAGTCAAATCAGCCGCACCCCCCGGGCTATTTCTATAATATCATACTATTATCGACAGTTACGAAAGACTCCTCCCGATACCCGGCCATAATGCAAAACCGGCCGGCTTCAGGTGACCGTCTTAATAATCCTGCCGGTTGCTTCCGCCCGTTCCCGATAATTTCTTTGCCTTTTAACCGGCTGCCTGATAGAATGTTTGCCTCTGGGCCGACCTCCGAGTCTGTTTCGGCACCGCACAGCCGGGATTAATCCGTGTCGACTCATGGTGACGGCGATCTGGAGTTCAAGTTGGCGGAGGTGAGGGATGACGCGAAAGCTGAAGGAACTGGTCATGGTTATCCGTGGGGCAGGTGATTTGGCCAGCGGAGTGGCTCATCGGCTATGGCAGGCTGGATTTAAAAGAATATTGATGGTCGAACTCACTAAACCTTTGGCCGTCAGGCGGGCGGTGTCATTTTCCGAAGCGGTGTATGACGGCCGTCAGACGGTGGAAGGGGTCACGGCGGTTTTTATCTCCGAGTTGGACCAGGCAGCATCATCCTGGTCGCAAAATCTTGTCCCGGTGTTGATTGATCCGAATTTAAGCCGGGTCGGCTCCTTCTTATTTGATGTCCTGATCGAGGCCACGCTGGCCAAAAGGAATTCGGGGATACGGCTGGACCTGGCCCCCCTAGTGATTGCCTTGGGGCCGGGATTTTCGGCGGGGATTGACGCCCATTTCGTGGTGGAGACGAACCGGGGCCACCACCTGGGGCGGGTGATCTATTCCGGTCCGGCTGAAAAAAACACCGGTATTCCAGGAAATATTGCCGGTTACACGGCGGATCGGGTGTTCCGGGCCCCGGTGGCCGGGATTTTTGAAACGAGCCATGTCTTAGGTGATACAGTCCAGCCGGGAGAGACAGTGGCCTGGGTGAGCGGGCATCCCGTCTCGGTCCGGACGGCCGGTGTTCTGCGGGGGTTGATCCGCCCCGGGATCGAGGTCACCGCCGGACTCAAGGTGGGTGACGTAGATCCTCGCGGTAATCCGGATTACCTGAACACTATCTCCGAAAAAGCCCGGGCCGTAGGCGGCGCGGTCCTAGAAGTGATCCTGAGGGTGTACAATGTTTGAGTTTGGGGTTCCTCCCTCATCAAAACTTGTACGCCACCGGGTAGCGCCGGCCGGTCCCGAAAGCCTTGGAAGTGACTTTCAAGCACATGGCCGCCTGCTTTCTTTTATATTCATTGCGGTCAACCATCCGGGCCACCTGATGGACAACCTCGGCGGGATACCCGGCCGCGATGATCTCCTCCGGGGGTTGGATTTTTTCCACATAAAGATGCAGGATGGCGTCCAGCAGGTCGTAGGGGGGTAAGGAATCCTCGTCCTTTTGATCGGGGCGCAACTCCGCCGTAGGCGGCCTGGTCAGCACCCGTTCCGGAATGACGGTCTTATCCTGGTTTACATACCGGGCCAGTCGGTAGACCATCGTCTTAGGCACGTCGGCAATCACGGCCAGGCCGCCGCTCATATCCCCATACAGCGTGCAGTAACCCACGGCCATCTCCGATTTGTTGCCGGTGCTCAAGACCAGGTGGCCGAATTTGTTTGATATGGCCATGAGGATATTGCCCCGGATGCGGGCCTGGATATTTTCCTCGGTCTCGTTGGGGCCGCGGCCGGCAAAAACTGGGGACAGGTCCTTAAGATAGGCCTCGAAGATCGGCGTGATGGGCACGACCTTAAAGTCTATGTCAAGATTCCGGGCCAGGGCTGCGGCATCATCCTTGGACGCCTGAGAGGTATACTGGGAAGGCATGGCCACACCCATCACGTTTTCCGGGCCCAGGGCGGAGACGGCCACGGCCGCGACCAGGGAAGAATCGATGCCGCCGGAAAGTCCGATCACGGCGCGGGTAAAACCGCACTTCCGAAAATAATCCCGCACGCCAAGGGTCAGGGCCTGGTAGAGGGATGGCTCCACCTCTTCCGGCACCGTCCTGATATCGCCTTGCCCAGTCTCCGTATCGTAAACGACCAGATCTTCCTTAAACTCCGCGGCCATGGCCCGAACGTCACCTGCCGCGCCCATGACCAGACTGACCCCGTCGAATAGAATGTCGTCGTTCCCGCCCACCTGATTAACCGTGACCAGGCCAATTCCGTACTTCCCGACCAAATTCCGGTACATTCGCCATTTAAAATCACGCTTGTCCACATGATAGGGCGAGGCCGAAATATTGATCAGGAGGTCGATCCGCCGCCGGGCCAGTTGAGCCACCGGATCCCGGCCATAAAAGCAAGTATCAAAAAAATCGGCGTCGTTCCAAATATCTTCACACACGGTCAGACCAAACCGCATATCGCCGTACTCGAAATCCACGGCCTGCTCGCCGGGTTGAAAATATCTGGTCTCGTCAAACACGTCGTACGTCGGCAGGAGCATTTTGTGGGTCGTGGCGATGACCCGTCCATCTTTACAGCACAAGGCGGTATTATGCAACCGCCGCCCCACATGACTCTGGTTCCGGGTCACCAGTCCGAAAATCAACCCGATCCCGGTCACGGAATTAATGAGCCGATCTCCGGCCGCCAGGTTGCCGTCTATAAAGTCGGGCTTGTCCAGGAGGTCCCGGGGCGGGTAGCCGGTGATGGTCATTTCAGAAAAAACGACCAGGCCGCAGCCGGCGGCTTTAGCCCGGTCAGCCATAGCCGTCATCCGGTGCCGGTTGCCCTCAAAATCACCTATGGTCGGGTCTATCTGGGCCAGCCCGATTTTCATATCAGGCTATCTCCCTTATTATGTTCGAATTCATACTTGGAAAACTGCTTGTCCACGGCCAGCGGATAATTGCCGTCGAAACAGGCCAGGCAAAACCATTCCCGGTCCATTTTAGTCGATTTGAGCAGACCGTCCAGACTCAAATAGCCCAGGCTGTCCAGTTCCAGAAAGTCCCTGATCTCTTCGACGGATTTCTTAGAGGCAATGAGCTCGCCCTTAGTCGAAAAATCAATCCCGTAATAACAGGGGAAACGATGGGGCGGACAACTCACCAGCATGTGGACTTCCGTTGCCCCGGCCTCTCGGATGCCATTGACGCGCGTCTTGGTGGTGGTGCCTCGGATAATCGAATCTTCAATGATCAGGACTCGTTTGCCGTCGATTAATTCTTTAACCGGATTCAATTTAATCCGCACCCCGTACTCCCGCATGGCCTGGGATGGTTGAATAAAGGTGCGGCCGACATAGTGGTTTCTGATTACACCGATTTCAAAGGGTATATTGGAGGCTTGAGCGAATCCCAAGGCAGCGTAATTACCGGAATCCGGGAAAGGCATGAGGAAATCCACGTCCATCGGATATTCCTCAGCCAGGGCCCGGCCTTGCCGCTTGCGTACCCGATAGACGTTCTGGCCGAAGATATTGCTGTCGGGCCGGGCAAAATAGATGAACTCAAAAATACAGATATTCGACCGAACCTTGTCGAAGGGCGTGTAAGAGGCCAGCCCGTTTTCATTGATGACGATGATCTCACCCGGTTCGATGTCGCGAACGTATTTAGCTTCGATCAGGTCCAGGGCGCAGGTCTCGGAGGCCACGACATAAGCCCCGCCATTCATCTGGCCCAGACATAGCGGCCGGAAGCCATTCGGATCACGGGCGGCAATGAGGGAGTTTTTGGTCATCATAACCAAAGAATACGCCCCCTTGACCTTGTTCAGGGCCTTGATCAGGGCATTCAAAAAGCCCTCTTGGAGATACTTGGCCATCAGATGGACGATGATTTCAGTATCCATGGTCGACTGGAAGATGGACCCGTCTTTTTCCAGTTGGCTCCGTAATTCCCTGGTGTTGATCAGGTTGCCGTTGTGCCCGATGGCCAGGGTCAGGCCGGCGTGATGGACGACGAAGGGCTGGCAATTTATGAATAAAGACGAGCCCGTCGTGGAATAACGGACATGTCCCATGGCCAGGTGGCCTTTCAATGATTCCAAATGCTGGTGGGTGAAGACCTCCGACACCAGCCCCATGCCCTTGTAGGTATGAACCTCACATCCGTCTGAGACACTGATCCCGGCGCTTTCCTGACCCCGATGCTGCAAGGCGTAAAGCCCAAAATAAGTTAACCGGGCGGCGTCCGGGTGTCCATAAACCCCAAAAACGCCGCAGGCTTCTCTGGGTCCGGTGTGATTATCCAATGTGTTTCTCCTTATGAACAATGGTTTTATCCAAAACCGAACAGGCCGGTGTCCCTCTAAAAACGAAAAGGAACCCCATCATTAATGGCGTTCCATGAAAGAATCGTGGTCGGTTATATCTTAAATTCAAAGCATCAATACTTTCCTCCGTAAATTTTACGGTAACATAAACTTAACCGAATGTAAAGGACTAACCGTCGGGCAGGGTGGCAAAGGCATGAAATATTCTTGACCGGCTAAGTCCAAGCAAGCCCCTAAGGAGCACGCGCCGGGTTAGCTGGGGTAGAACGACGATGCTGTTCAATGAAGGTGCGGCCTGGACTGGATTCCGCCTCATTGTCTGAACTGTGATTATATTGATTATCTGATGGCTATGATGGTTGTGGGAGTTTGCCACCCGTTTGTGGGGTCCACGCAGGGCGGTTTTCGCTGAACCTGAGTAAGGGGCCGAAAACCGTTATTAGACCTCCGGCCCCGGTGGGCCGTGATGTTGCCGGGGCTGGAGGTCACCGTATAACCGGTGAAGTTGCTGCCGTAGATGGTGATGGTTGTCCCCGAGCCGCCGGAGGTGGGGAGGGAAAGAACTGATGGTCGGAGCCGGGTCGAAGGCGAAAGTCCGGTTCATCCGGGAGTTGCGTACTTAATGGCTTGATGGCAGGTGTACACTATGGTTTACTGTCCTGGACCAACACCAACCTGAAACAGGAGGAAACCCAAGATGTCCACAAGCCTGTTGTATCATTGTTTCGGTATTCGTCGCTATGAAAGCCTGTGAACCCAATATATGCTGTAGGTGTCATTTAACCTACATACACTATTTCTGTGGTTTTTGGAAATTATTTTTGCTTGGTCTCTAAGGGCAGTTCGGGTACGTCGATCTTCAAACGGGTACGCAATGGGTACGCAAATCGAGTAGGGGGATTCCTCGCGGTCTCCCCCTCTCACACCACCGGGCATACCTGCTAGGTACCACGGCGGTTTCCTGAAGTCTGTAACGTCATGTACCTGTCAATCTGGCTGACGAGTCCTTGTCCTTGAAACCATGCCACGGACATGG
>JADFXY010000094.1:0-12952 GCA_015233355.1 Deltaproteobacteria bacterium
CATCGTAAAACCAATCAATGAATTTGAGCTTAAAGTGGCGGTTGAAGTTGTTCTGGGCAAGATAGATCATGGTGAACATTTCAAAAAATACCGGAACTATTTGGAAAGGTTGATTGAAAAACGTACGGCGGAGTTGGAAGCGTCGAATGCCGAATTACAGATTGAGGTTACCAAAAGGAAACAGGCTGAAGAGATGCTTAAGCGCTTATGCCCCGAGACGGAACTAAAGGCGGAAGATAGAACTACGCAATTGAATGAATCCTGCCAAGCGGAACGGCTAAGGGAGAGTGAAGAAACGGCCCGAACCCTCCTGAACGCGTCCCCTGCCGTGGCATTCTTGACGGACACCATGGGCCTCATTATTGCGGTTAACGAAGTCGGCGCCAGGCTTTTGGAAGAGAAGGCCGAAGGAATTGTCGGGCGGCGTTTGGAAGAGTGTTTTCCGGTAGCTGTGATCAAAAACTTCACCAGGCAAGGTCAAGAAGCGATATGTCCGGGAGACTCTGTGCATTTTGAAAAAGAGTATCTGGGAAGATTTTTTGATGTCACAATTCATCCCGTGGTTGACCAGCAGGGTAAAGTAGCTCGATTCGCCGTTTTTGGGGCAGACATTACAGGCCGCAAACGGGCCGAAGAAGCTTTGCGCCAGAGCGAAACCCAGTTGCGGATGATAACCAACGCCCTACCCACACTTGTGGCCTATATCGACAGTAACCAAAGGAGTCTCTTTAATAATAGCGCCTACCAGGAATGGACCGGCAACTCACTCGATAATATCACCGGAAAAGACCTCAGAGAATTTCTACCTGAAAATATTTATAAAGATTTTCAACCATATATTGAGGAGGCATTATCCGGGAAGCAGGCCCGGTTCGAGACTAAGATAGACCATCCCAAATTTGGCCTCCGCTATGTTAGCGGGACTTACCTGCCGGATTTCGGAGATGGGGGCGTGACCAAAGGGTTCGTGGCCTATATCAGCGACGTTACCGAAACTAAACTGAAAGAGGAATGCATTCGGGCCTCTCTCAACGAAAAAGTCACCTTGCTAAGAGAAATCCACCACCGGGTCAAGAATAACCTCCAAATTATGTCCGGCCTTCTGGAACTGAGTGGGATGAAATGCCGGACTCAAGAGTGTCGAAATCTCCTGCGGGACGCCCAGTCTAGAATCCATTCTATGGCTATCGTGCACAGCCAATTGTATCAAAGCAAGAGATTCGACTCGATCGACATGGAAACGCATCTGATGCGTTTGGTGGAACATTTGTGCGATCTATATGCCTGCCGGGACCAACACATCTGCACCTCGATTAAAGCCCCGGGGGTCTACCTGACCATAACCCAGGCCATCCCCTGCGCCCTTATCTGCAACGAACTGGTTTCTAATTGCCTGAAGTACGCTTTCCAGGGCGATGGACGAGGCACACTTGAAGTCACCATGGGGCAATCAGCCGAAACGTTGGTGACCTTAAGGGTTAAAGATGATGGCGTGGGACTTCCGGAGGACGTGGACGTGGTTAATCCCAATACCCTGGGTTTGGAATTGGTTGGAGTATTGATCGATCAAATTGGAGGCCGGATGCAGGTTAATCGATCCAATGGTACGGAAATAATTATTGAATTCCAGGCTATTGCTGAAGGACAGGGGCAGCCCGTACCGTAATTCGATTAATCTGGATTGCTTCAGCCGAATTCAAAACAGCCGGCCCTCCGGACAGACGGTTATTTCAGCGGTCTCATCAACTCATTCTAATATCTCAATTGCTGGGCTCTATATCCGCTCCTCCGGCTGAGGTTAGAATCGCCCCTCGTTGCTTGAACTTTTCGTCAATCTGGTCAAGTTGTTTATCCAATGCCACGACCTTTTCACCGGCCTTTTCCGCTGCTTCGGCTATCTCTGAAACCAGTCCGGTTAGTCCGGCCAGATCCGCTTTCAATCCCAGATCAAAGGCATACACCGCGGCCAACCGTTCCCCATCCACTCTGGTCGGGTCAAACCCTATGGAATAACCATGAGGGGCAAAGCGGATGGTGTCTGCCAGCCGAGCCATTTTACCAGTGATTTTCCCTAACCTGCCCAGACCGGTCAGCCGCCCCTGGTTCACTATTTCAGATATGACGACTTCAACGGCCTCTTTCTGCGCATCCAGTTCTGCCGCCAGGGTAGTCCTGATTCGCTTATCCAACTCCCGGCTGCGCTCCCGGTCAATATAGCCGCCCATGCCGGGAAAAGCCCGGGTCCACTTTTCGATGATATCTACCAGGGAGATCTTCTTTTCCATGCCTGATTCCTTTGTTTGATATCGGCCATTATAATATGCCGGCCGAAAAAAGCGGTTCGCCTGGGGAAGAGCCGACCTGCCGGCAACCAGGAGCAACAGCTCCGTTTAATTTATGGGCATTGGAGTTTGTTTGCAAGCTAAATCGCCTGGCGGCCAAATCTTCGCCAGCCGGTCGTTTTAGACTCCTTTGACCGGTGTTGGGAGAATTTGCCTTGTTTGTTAATTTTTTCCTTTTGTTCTTTCCCGGTTCAGGGTAGAATTACAGGTTATGGTCTACCTCACGGCTCTTCGCCGACCCTGGGTTAGGGTGTATACCCAATACTGTTGAATTAAGGGTGCGACGTTAAGATTTCTCGATTCGCTCGAAATGACAGGAAAGTGGACCATCTGGAATAACGATATAAATTTGTCATTCCGAACGAATGTGAGGAATCTTATCACATCCGAAGATACATAAGCCGTGCGCTAATTCAACAGCATTGGGGTGTATCCCGGGCCTGTAATTTCAACCTGGGGACATAAGATTAAAGTTTTGACGGAAAAAGGAGAAAAGGACTAATGGATGTCATGGACGCGATCATTAGACGACGGTCTATCAGACGTTTCAAGCCCGACCCGATTCCCGGCGAGGTCCTGGCCGAATTGGTTAATGGGGCCAGGCTAAGCCCGACCGGAGCCAATTTTCAGCCGCTCAAATTTTTGGTCGTCCAGCACCCCGATCGTTTGGCCGAGGTATTCGCTGTCTTGCGCTGGGCGGCTTATGTCACGCCCAAACGGAATCCTCCCGAGGGACACCGGCCAATGGGTTATATTGTTATTCTTCAGGACACCAGGCTCAAATCCTATGATGTGGGGATGGACGTGGGTCTGGCTGCTGCGGCCATCTGTTTTGGAGCCAACAAGTTCGGTCTGGGCGCCTGCCTGATTGCCTCGGCGGATCGTGATCGGTTAAAAGAAATTTTGAATCTGCCGGATTATTTGACCTCCAAGCTGGTCGTGGCTCTGGGCGCGCCGGATGAAGACCCCGTGGCTGAGGAAATGGCCGCGGGTGCGGAAGATGTCCGTTACTGGTTGGATGATGATG
Source organism: Deltaproteobacteria bacterium (assembly GCA_015233355.1). Taxonomy (GTDB): domain Bacteria; phylum Desulfobacterota; class JADFXK01; order JADFXK01; family JADFXK01; genus JADFXK01. The sequence goes on from JADFXY010000094.1 coordinate 3,370, forward strand.
ACCGGCTTCACGTGCCTAAACGGCGGCTGGACGAGTTAATGATCATCGATCAGCCTGGAGTTTAGTGACTGCAAGTCGTTTCGGATTGTGGTAAAATCAATGGAGGCTCTATATGCCTAATCAATTAGCCCATGAAAAAAGCCCGTATCTCCTTCAGCATGCGGATAACCCGGTAGACTGGTATCCCTGGTCTGACTCGGCTTTTGAAAAAGCCAGACAGGAAAACAAACCTGTTTTTTTGTCCATTGGTTACGCCACCTGCCATTGGTGTCACGTGATGGCCCACGAATCCTTTGAAGATATTGACGTGGCCAACTATTTAAACAAGAACTTCGTGTCCGTTAAGGTGGATCGGGAGGAGCGGCCGGATGTGGATCAAATCTACATGTTCGTCTGCCAGGCCCTGACCGGCCGGGGTGGATGGCCCCTGACCGTCTTCTTGACTCCGGATCAAAAACCTTTTTATGCCGGGACGTACTTCCCCAAGCTTAGCCGGATGGGGATGCCTGGATTCTTAGATGTCCTTGCCCAGATTAATAATGTCTGGAGAAAAGAACCTAACCGGGTGCTCCAATCCTGCGAAGCCATCAATCAGGCCGTCAACCAGCCGGTAAAAGACCTGGGCGCCCCGCCGGATATGGACATATCGGTCTTAAACAGGGCTTATGATCAGTTGACCACGGCTTTTGATCCCCAGCAGGGCGGATTCAGCCAGGCCCCCAAATTTCCCACGCCCCATCACATGACCTTTCTGTTGCGCCGGCATGACCGGGATAAGATGCCGTCAGCCCTGAAGATGGTGGAAAAAACTCTGCAAGCGATGCGGCATGGCGGTATATTCGACCAGATCGGACTTGGCTTCCACCGGTACTCCGTTGATGAAAAGTGGCTGGTTCCGCACTTTGAAAAAATGCTCTATGATCAGGCCCTGTTGGCCATGGCATACGTGGAGGCCTACCAGGTCACCGGCGATCAGACCTATGCGCGGGTGGCCAGGGAGATATTCACCTACGTCATCCGCGACATGACCGACCCGGAGGGGGGATTTTATTCAGCCGAAGACGCGGACACCCTGGGCCGGGAAGGGCTGTTTTACGTGTGGCGGCCTGAAGAAGTACAAGCTGTTCTAGGTCAGGAAGAAGCCGGACTCTACTGTCGGTTCTACGATATCACTTCCGCCGGCAATTTTGAGGAGGGTGACAGTATCCCCAACATGCCCATCCCGGCCTTAGAATTTGCCCGACTATCCGGAATCAGCCCGACGGAGTTGGAATCCAGGTTGGAGGCGGCCCGGGAAAAATTGTTCGCAGCCCGGGATAAGCGGGTTCATCCTCTAAAGGATGATAAAATAATCACTTCTTGGAATGGTCTGATGATCGCCGCCCTGGCTAAAGGGGCTCAGGCCTTAGGGGATAAATCATATGCCGCAGCAGCCGGACGGGCCGCTGATTTTATAAAGAAAAATTTGATGACGCCGGATGGAGGACTACGGCGCCGCTACCGCCTGGGAGATGCGGCCTCGCCCGGTTACTTAGACGATTACGCCTTTTTGGCCTGGGGGCTGATCGAATTGTACGAAGCCACCCTTGAGGTGGGCCATCTCGAAGAGGCCCTGGCCATAACCCAGCAGATGATGGATCTGTTTTGGGATGAAGCCGGCGGCGGCCTGACCCTTTCGGGAAAGAATAATGAGACACTAATTTCCAAGGTGAAAGATGTCTATGACGGGGCCGTGCCTTCCGGCAACTCGGTGGCGGCTCTAAATCTCTGGCGTTTGGGCCGGATGACGGGACGGGTTGATTTGGAGGAAACGGCTGACAAATTAACCAAAATTTTTGCTCACCAAGTCGCGGCTCATCCCATGGCCTATACGCAATTTTTGATAGCCCTGGACGCCATGCTGGGGCCGAGCTGCGAAGTGGTGCTGGTGGGTAATTTGGGAGATGATACGACCAGGGCCATGGCCGAGATGATTCAGCGGGCCTGGTTGCCCCGGAAGGTGTTTCTCCACTGGGATGACCGGGGCCAAAATCGGCGCCTGGCCGAACTGGCTCCGTTCTTGAATTCTCTTCAGGCGCTCAATGGGCGGCCCACGGTGTATGTCTGCCAGGGCTATGCCTGCCGGAATCCCATTACCGATCTGGAATCACTTGAAAAAGCGTTGACTAATTTGATTTGTTAGAAAGAGGAAAGCGGGATGAGACAAGGAAAAGTACATCGGAAGACCAATGAAACAGACGTGACCGTGGAAATTGATTTGGATGGAACCGGAAATTCTTCCGTTGACACGACCATCCCCTTTATTGATCATATGATCAGTCTCATGGCCAAACACGGGCTACTGGACGTGACCATCACGGCCTACGGAGATACCCAAATCGATTATCATCACTTGATGGAAGACCTGGGCATCACCCTCGGCCAGGCCATCAGCCGGGCTGTCGGGGACAAGCATAAAATCACCCGGTACGGCCAAGCCCTCATCCCCATGGACGAAGCCTTGGCCGAAGTGGTGCTGGATCTTAGCGGCCGGCCCTATCTGATCTACCATTTAGGGGAAACATCAGGGAACATCAAGGAACTCCCGGTGTCTTTGTTTGAGGATTTCTTCATGTCGGTTTGTACCCATGCGATGATGAACCTGCATATAAATCTGCGGTACGGCCGGGATCTGCATCATATTTTTGAATCTATATTTAAGGCCTTCGGCAAGGCCCTGTCCATGGCCGGTTCAATTAACGACCGGATGCCTGGTCTTCCGACCACCAAAGGAATACTTTAAGACGATTCTTGAATCCGTCTGACTGAGGCCCCGCATCTTTTTATGATGACTAATAGGGACGGGGCGCTGACCTGATCATCAGGTGTAAAGGAGTGATTGATGTCTGATATCGTAAAGCCGGAACGTCCTGGAGGTTTCTTGGATTTCCTGCCGGCTGATTGCCTGGCCAGAGAGCGTATGCTTCGCACCATCGAGAAAGTCTTCAGGTCCTTCGGCTTTGATCCGATTGAAACACCGGCGATAGAATTTTATAAGACCCTGGCCGGGGAAGGTGGTGATGTCGGTAAACAGATATTTCACGTGGGATGCAACAAACAGGAAGAAGACGAAGCATTGGCTTTGCGTTTTGATCAAACTGTCCCCTTTGCCCGTCTGCTGGCCGCCAACCCGTTTGATCCTAAAAAACGCACCGGCATCCGGTTGCCCTGGCGGCGGATGGTCGTCGGGCCGGTATTTCGGGGTGAACGGCCGCAAAGTGGCCGATACCGTCAATTCTGCCAGTTTGATGCCGATATCGCCGGCACTGAATCCATGCTGGCCGATGCCGAGATCATCGCCATGATGTATCGGACCATGAAAGCCTTGGGTATCGAACGTTTCTTGATTCGAATCAACAATCGGAAGATTTTGAATGGATTAGGGGAGCTGGTCGGCATCTCGGATGGTCTCGAATTGAGTTCCGTTGATATTACTAAAGAACTTATGCGTATTCTCGATAAACTCGACAAAATCGGTATTGACCGGGTATTGCAGGAACTGGGCAAAGAACCGCATGACGGTTTTGACCCCGCCCCGCACCTGAGCAGTGATGGGATCGGCAAGATTAAAGAGTACTTAGCTATTTCCGGGAACAATTCGGCCAAACTCGACCAGTGTCACAGGGTCTTCTCCGGGATAAAGGTGGCGGAGGAAGGCCTGGAAGAACTGCGGCAAATCACGGGTTACCTGGCGGCCATGGAGATTCCGGAGGACCACGTCCAGATCGACCTATCCATTGCCCGAGGGCTGGATTACTACACCGGGCCAGTAATGGAAACCAGCTTGTTGGATGCGCCTCACATTGGTAGTGTTTTTTCAGGCGGCCGGTACAATAGTCTGGTCAGCCGCTTTACCGGTCAAGAATTACCGGCAGTCGGTGCCTCCATTGGAGTTGATCGCCTGTTCACGGCCCTTGACCATCTAAAGGCTATCGACCGGTCCCGGCAGACGGTGACTGAGGTGATGATCCTGCAACTGGTACCGCACCGGGAAGGTGACTACCTGGCCATGGCTAATCAACTGCGGGACTTGGGATTGAACACGGAAGTATGTTTGCTCGACGACACCACCTTTAAAGGACAGTTTAACTTTGCCATCAGCCGCGGAGTCAACTTTGTCATCATTTGCGGCAGCGACGAATTTGAAAAGCAATCCGTCCAGATCAAAAACTTAAAGACCCGGGTCCAGACTGAAGTCTCTCGGGAAAATTTGGCCGAGTATTTTGGACAGAGTAACAGCTAGTTGGTTTTTTATTTTCCCGCGCCGGCGTCTGCGCTGGATTGATAACCGGGCATCGGTGACGACAATCGACTCGGGGCTGTCCCTATTTCCGGCTGTATTCGGGGAGCGGTTCCAGGGCAAGCCGGGAAACAAAAGAATTGACAATAAGCTTGTGTCTGGTTATAGTTAAAGCCCGTGCCTCAGGTTGAGAAGATGTCCGATCATAAATTTAATATAATAAATACCAATAATTGTCGTGCGTTGCCAAAGTTCGAGGGACTGGTCTTTTGACCAGACAGGAAGACCGGGCCTGATGGGACGGGGCAATAAACGGCAAACGAACGGCAACAGAACATTCTGTAACTAACAGACGGCATTAGGATAGCCGGCGAACGGAGAGGGTCCTTTGGAGGATAGCACGTCACATAAAGACAACGACCTGGCCAAGCGGCTTCAAGCTGTGGCCGTAAATGAACGGATTGGTTGCCACCAGACTTTCAAAGTGGCCGAGGAAATGGGCGTTTCCCTGGCCGAGGCCGGCCGCGTCCTGAATGAATTGGGCATCAAGATAGTGGCCTGCCAGTTGGGGTGTTTCTAACGCGGCCATGGTAACTAATCGAGACATACGGCACATCTTTGGGCCTGTGCCTTCGCGGCGGTTGGGCTTGTCATTGGGCCTTGACGTCATTCCGGCTAAAACATGCCCATTTGATTGTATTTATTGCCAGATCGGCAAGACAAACCATCACACGGCCAGACCTGACAATTTTGTCACCGCGGCCGAGTTACTTGAGGAGCTTCGCCTTTTCTTGGACCAGGCCGACTGTAACTTTGACTGCCTGACCTTTTCCGGTTCCGGGGAACCTACCCTGAATTCAGAACTGGAAGACATGCTGATCGGGGTTCGGCAGCTTACGGGTAAGCCTTCGGTTGTGATTACCGGCGGTAGTCTGATGGCTGAGGCGGCTGTGCGGCGGGCCTTGCGTCTGGCCGATGTAGTCATGCCTTCACTGGATTCGGCCGTTCAAGCCACCTTTGAGGCCGTTAACAGACCGGTTCCGGGCTTACTGGCGGCCGATATTATCCGGGGGATGGAAATTTTCCGCTCTGAATTCTCCGGGCAAATCCGGTTAGAAGTGCTCTTTGTTAAGGGCTATAACGATCGCCCGGAAGAGATTGAGGCGCTCAAATCGGCCATCGAACGAATCCAACCGGATATGGTTGAAATAAACACTGTTGTCCGGCCTCCGTCCGAGAAGTTTGCCTTAACGGTGTGTTTGGCCGAGTTGGAGCAAATAAGCCGTGCTTTGGGGCAGAAGGCCAGTATTATTGCAGACTTTAAACGACCTGCAATGGCCGCGGCCACCCCGCAACTAGATCTGGCCATCATCGCGGTGATCAGCCGCCGGCCGGTCACGTTGGACGACTTGGCCGCATCTTTAGGCGCCCAGCGTTCAGAAATAGTTAATAATTTAAAAATGTTGATAAGTAAGGGCAGGGTGCTGCCAACCTATCATGACCAAAAAGAGTATTATACATTGGCCCAAGCTTTGACATAAAAGCACAACGCCGAGGACGCAAAGGAAATAAGATAGCGCAGAGGCTTTTTACTATTCCCAATATCACTATAAAATTTCTGCGTCCTCACGTTCTTCTCTACGTTCTCCGGGTTATGCTTTTTCTATAATGCTAAAGTTCGGCATGGTACATGCCCCAACCTTGGGATGCTGTTTTTTTGTTAACCTTCTCCAAAGGAATGGTGTGTGACCGGCTACAGCATCCCGGTATAGTTGAAAATATATAACAAAAATAAGGGTTTTTGCTAAAATGGTTAGTCAGGTCAAGATGCAAACAGGCAAGGAGGAAGATTCCCCCAAATATTACCTGGGGGTGGACGTGGGTTCGGTCAGCGTGAACACCGTTTTGATGAATCGTGACCGAGACGTGCTATGGGACGACTACACCAGAACTCACGGGCAGCCTTTAGAGACTGCTTTAACGGTTTTGTCCCGTCTGCTTTCCGAATACCCGGCGGAGTCAATCAGTGCTCCGGCCGTTACCGGTACTGCCGGCAAGACACTGGCTGATTTGTTAGACGGCGTATTTATCAATGAAATCATTGTCCACGCCAAGGCCGTGTCACTTTTTCATCCCGAGGCCAGAACCATCATTGAAATGGGTGGTGAGGACTCCAAACTTATTTTGGTCAAACCCAGTGAATCAAATGAGTTGGAAATAGAAGACTTTGTCATGAACACCATGTGTGCCGCGGGGACGGGTTCATTCCTGGATCAACAGGCCCACCGCCTGGGTTTTACCATTGAAGAATTCAGCCAACTGGCCCTTAAGTCGGAGCGCCCGCCCCGGATTGCCGGCCGGTGCAGTGTCTTTGCCAAAACGGACATGATTCATCTCCAGCAAGAGGCTACCCCGGATTTCGATATCGTGGCCGGCCTGTGTTTCTCCATGGTCCGAAATCTCAAAAGTAATATCGCTAAAGGTAAGGGTATTGCCGTCCCGGTGATCTTTCAGGGCGGCGTCGCAGCCAACCTGGGCGTGCGCAGGGCTTTCCGGGAAATCATGCAGCTTCAAGAAATAGACTTGATTATCCCTAAGTATTTTCTTTCCATGGGCGCCATTGGAGCAGTGCTGGTTACTCTGGAAACCAAAGCCGGCCTGGCTCATTTTCCGGGTTTATCCGAGCTGGAGAATTATTTAATCCGACACCGGCCGGAAGCCGGCCGCCTACCGAGACTGGTGATTGCCCAGAGTCGTCTGGCGACCACGGCTGTAGGAGAAAAGGACAGGGTTGAGTTACCGGAAGATCAGGTTATTGACGCCTACTTGGGCGTAGATGTGGGATCTATCAGCACCAATGTGGTGGTTATTGATGCTGAGCGGCGGGTTCTCTCAAAGCAGTACTTGATGACGGCCGGCCGGCCATTGGAAGCAGTTAAAGAAGGGTTGCGCCGGGCAGGTGAAGAACTTGGCGACCGGGTGAGAATCGTCGGTGTAGGCACGACCGGATCAGGCCGTTACCTCACTGGAGATTTCATTGGGGCAGACATCGCCCGCAACGAGATCACGGCCCAGGCTACCGCCGCGGCCGCCATAAACCCAGACGTGGATACCATATTTGAAATCGGAGGACAGGATTCCAAATACATCAGCCTGAAGAACGGGGCCATTGTAGATTTTATGATGAATAAAGTCTGCGCCGCGGGAACAGGTTCATTCCTGGAGGAACAAGCGGAAAAACTTGGAATTTCAATCAAGAACGAGTTTGGCCGACTGGCCCTGTCGTCCGCCCAACCCATTCGTATGGGTGAACGATGCACCGTGTTTATGGAATCCGATCTGGTTCATCATCAGCAACGGGGTATCCTAAAAGAAGACCTGGTGGCGGGATTAAGCTATTCGATTGTTCAGAATTATATAAACAAAGTAGTTGAAGATCGAAAAATCGGTGACAATATTTTTTATCAGGGAGCCACCGCGGCTAATGCCGGTATCGTGGCGGCCTTCGAACAAGTGACGGGTAAAAAAATAACCGTCCCCGACCACCATGACGTCACCGGCGCCATCGGCGTGGCCCTATTGGCCATGAAAGAGCGGACCTGGGAAACAAGCAAATTTAAAGGGTTCCAACTATCCGGGACTTCTTACCAGATAACTTCTTTTGAATGCAAAGGATGTCCCAATCAGTGTGAAATTCGTCAGGTGAATATTCAGGGTGAGCGACCACTTTATTATGGCTCCCGATGCGATAAATACGACATCGACTATAAGAAAAAACGTTTTGAGCACATTCCTGACCTTTTTGCCGAGCGGGAAAAACACCTTATCGGGCCGCCGCCGGACGAAGGACGGACATATCGACGTGGCCGGATCGGTCTGCCCCGGACCATGTTTTTTCATGAATTGATGCCTTTCTTCCGTTCCTTTTTCGATGAGCTGGATTTTGAAGTAATCATTTCCGAGCGGACTAACAAAAGCATCATCCAAAAGGGCATAGAAGTGATGGTCACGGAGCCGTGTTTCCCGATTAAAGTGGCCCATGGCCACCTCCGGAGCTTGATCGATAAAGGTGTGACGACCATATTTCTGCCCTCGATTATCAACATTAAACACCAGGATCAGCGAATACAGCAGGGAGTGGTCTGTCCCTATGTCCAAAGTTTGGCTTATACCGTCCACTCGGCTATCAGATTTGAAGCCTCCGGCACACGCCTGGTCCAGCCGGTGTTGCACTTTGGTGACGGTGAAAAAATACTTAAAAAAGATCTTTATGAATTGGGCCAACAACTGGGTGTGGATAAGAGCGAAATCAATCGGGCTTATCTCCGCGGGATTAAGGCCCAAGATGATTTTAGCGCCACCCTGCAGGAACGGGGCCGTCAGATATTATCACAACTCAAACCCGATGACGTGGCCATGGTTGTGGTCAGCCGGCCCTACAACGGATGTGATCCCGGAATCAATCTGGGCCTCCCGGCGAAGCTGAAAGGCTTGGGCATCCAGGCCATTCCGATGGATTTTCTGCCCCTGGATGAAGTGGGTGAAGATATTTCATTTTTACACAATATGTATTGGCGGTACGGACAAAAGATCCTGTCTGCGGCCAGACATATCAAGGATGATAAGCGCATTTACGGCCTGTACATAACCAACTTCGCCTGTGGCCCGGATTCCTTTATCCAACATTTCTTCCGGGAGGAACTGGGCGGGAAACCCTACCTCGAGATAGAAATAGATGAGCACAGCGCCGATGTCGGGGCGATCACTCGACTGGAAGCCTTCCTCGACAGTCTGAAAAACGTGATCAACGCGCCGGCCCCAAAGCCAAAAAGAGCATTACGCCTGTTGACCACAAAAGAGCCCCGCCGGATGTTTCTCCCACCCATGACGGATGCGTCCTACGCCGTGGCCGCGGCTTTTAAGGCGTGTGGCGTCGAGGCGGTGGTGTTGCCTGATTCTGATGAAGATACGTTGGTCCTGGGCCGGAAATTATCATCCGGCAAAGAGTGCTACCCTTTGGTGCTGACGACCGGGGATATGGCCAAAATGGTTGATCGGCCGGATTTCGAGCCTGATCGGGCCGCTTTTTTCATGCCTTCGGGTACCGGTCCCTGCCGGTTTGGTCAGTATCACCGGTATCAGCGCATGGTTTTGGATGATTTGGGATATCCGGAGGTCCCCATTTTCGCTCCAAATCAAAATGAAAAATTCTGGGATGAGTTGGGAATCATAGGCAATGATTTCAGCCGCTTGGGCTGGCAAGGCGTGGTCGCAGTGGACCTTCTGGAAAAAAGACTCAGAGGA
>JADFXY010000095.1:0-12857 GCA_015233355.1 Deltaproteobacteria bacterium
AAATTGCCAACGCAATCATTTTGGTACATCAACTCACGAATTGTGGAACGTTACTTCTCGATTCTAAATTCACGACCGGGTCTCGACATTGGCTTGCGTCTGGCTTAAGTTAATGACATTGGGTTACACGTTACAGGTCAATGTCATTAACTTAAGGTCAAGCGGGCATCCGATCCGATTCTGATAACTGGCCAATTCCGATTAAGCCCTGAAAGGGCGCTCCAGGTTAGCCCAGCGGCAACGCCCTGGGTAGGGGCGGCGACTATACAAAATAACTTATAATGCCCATATAAAATCATTGGCAATTCAGCACATCAGCCGTAGCTGGATATCCCATTCAAAGGAAATGACTTTGGGGGCCGTCCGACCTCCTGACCATTCTGCTGACACGTAACCTGCCGTATTTCCCAGGGCGTTGCCCTGGGCTAACTTAGAGCGCCCCGTTGGGGCTTAATCGGAATGGTCTATTTTAAAAAAGTTAGCACGATTGTCCGTCGCTTAAGTCAATGACATGTAACTTGTAACATGTAACAGGTAACAGGTAACATGCAACATCAAATCCCCATTCGGGCCTTGATGCCTTCGATTAATGCCGGTACGATTTCAAAAAGATCCCCCACCAGGCCATAGGTGGCCACGTTGAAGATGGGCGCATGGGGATCATTATTGATAGCCACGATCACATCCGATGACTGCATTCCAACCAGATGTTGTACAGCGCCGGAGACGCCGACTGCGATGTAGAGCTTAGGATTAACTGTTTTGCCGGTCTGGCCTATTTGATGGGCGTAAGAAAGCCACTCGGCATCCACCGCGCCCCGAGAAGCGCCCACGGCCGCACCCAGCAACCCGGCTAATTCATAGATCAACTGAAAATTTTTGGCCGACTGCATCCCCCGGCCGCCGGTCACGATGATCTCTGCCTCGGCCAGATTAACCTGATCGGTCAATTCCTGAACGACTTCCATCAGGCTGGTCTTAAACCCGCTATGATTTAACGACACCTGGACCAGTTGACCTTTTCTTCCGGGCTGGGCGGTCGGCCGTTTCATCACTCTGGGCCTGACGGTGGCCATTTGAGGACGCCGTTCGGGACAAACGATGGTGGCCATGATATTGCCCCCAAAGGCAGGGCGAGTTTGCAGCAACAGGTTTTGAGGATCAATGTCCAACCCGGTGCAGTCAGCGGTCAATCCCGTTCCCAGCTTGGCGGCCACATGGGGGATAAACGAGCGCCCCACGGCCGTGGCCCCGGCCAGCACGATATTCGGTCGATATTCCGTAATTAAATCTGTTAAAACAGCCGAATAACGATCGTCGGTAAACCCATCCAGGTCGGGATGATCAGCCAGATAAACCACATCGGCCCCAAACGCGAAGAGGGTATCAGCCAATCCGGCCACCTGATGACCCAGCAACACAGCAGAAAGCGGGCAGCCCAGGATGTCGGCCAGGCGCCGCCCTTCTCCCAGCAACTCCATGGACACGGGGGCCAGGACTTTTTCCCTTTGCTCGGCATAGACCCAAACCCCCCGGCTGTCGTCGGATCCAGTTAAGGTCGCTTCCTTCTTCCCCAAGATGTAAATGGCATCAAAATCACAAGCATCGACGCAGGCCCCGCACAGGTTACATCCCTCGCCGATAACGGCTGTCTCGTCCACCAAAATCGCCCCAAAGGGGCAGGTGTCGGCACAATTGCCGCAACCAGTGCATTTATCTTTGTCTACGAATATCCCGGTAGGGGTTTGGCTGGTATCTTGGTTCACGTTGATGAGACTCCATTAGCCGGTCGATGGAAATCTTTCATTCCGATAGGCGGTGTGCGTAACCTCTGCATCCCCTGCGATTTGTTTTTCACGAAATGATGGAATTCGGCATCAGGCTGCTGTAATTTAATTATCTGCTTATCTTCAATATCCCGTCATCGGTCAGCCGATCCAGGAGCGAAGCCGCCTGGACTGCCGGGTCACCCACAACGAGTTCTCTTTTGCCCCGTGGCTGGGGGGCGAAGACCTTGACCACCTTGGTGGGCGATCCGGCCAGACCGGCCTGGGCATCATCCAATCCAATTTCGGCCGGTCCCCAGGCTGAGACCTCAATTTTCTTTGCCCGCATTTTTCCTTTAAGGGAAGGCATTCGAGGCAGGTTGATCTCTTTGACCACGGTTATTAAAGCCGGCAAAAGCAACCGGACCACATCATAGCCATCGTCCATGAGCCGCTCCACGGTCAGGTTCTGTTCCGTAATTTCCCGGACTTTCCTAACAAAGGAGACATGGGGCAGGCCCAAGTGCGCGGCCAGTTCCGGGCCGACCTGGGCGGTGTCGCCGTCTATCGCCTGTTTCCCACAGATAATCAGATCAAAGCCGATTTTTTTGATCCCGTGGGCCAGAGTCTTTGAAGTGGCCAGAGTATCGGCCCCGGCAAAGGCCCGAGAACTGAGCAAGACGGCTTCATCAGCTCCATAAGATACGGCTTCCCGGAGAGACGACTCGGTTTGGGGCGGCCCCATGCTGATGACGGTCACCGTACCACCCATCTTTTCCTTAATCCGCAGCCCCTCTTCCAGGGCATACATGTCAAAAGGATTGATGATGGATTCGACCCCCTCTCGTTTGAGGGTATATGTTTTCTCATCCAGCTTGACGTTTTTGGCGTCCGGAACTTGTTTGATGCAAACGGCGATACGCATAATTCGGCCCTGGTCAAAGATAAATACCGATTAGGGATGACGGGTGGGAACACTACCCTGGTTGCTCGTTACCGGTTGCTCCTTGCCGGTCATTGACTCGGGGGCAGGGCGAAGAAGCGAACCGGGTTAGCCCTGGTTAATCATGTTTTGCGGGAAAATTCTTTATTCAATTCCTGACCGATGACATTCCGTTGAATCTGGTTGGTTCCTTCGTAAATTTGAAGGATTTTGGCGTCACGCATCATTTTTTCCACCGGATAATCACGCATGTAACCATGCCCGCCCAGAATCTGAACGGCGTCGGTAGTCACTTTCATGGCCATGTCGGTGGCAAAGAGTTTCGTCATGGCCGAGACCTTGGAGATATCTTTTGCCCCGCTATCCACGAACCTGGCTACGGCATAGACCAGTGCCCGCGCCGCTTCGACCTGGGTGGCCATATCGGCCAGCATGTGCTGGACCGCCTGAAATGAAATAATGGGACGGTCAAACTGAACTCTTTCTTTGGCGTATTTGATGGCCTCTTCCAGGGCCCCTTGGGCAACCCCAACAGCCTGGGAACCAACGCCGGGCCTGGATTTATCAAGGGTGTGCATGGCCGCAACAAACCCCATCCCTTCCCGGCGGAGTAGTCGGTCGGCGGGGATAAGGCAATTGGAAAAAATCAGTTCCCCCGTGGTGGAAGAACGTATGCCCATCTTCTTTTCTTTTTTACCGAAGGTAAATCCCGGATCACCCTTTTCAACGATAAAGGCGCTGGCGCCGCGGGGTCCCTTTTGGCGGTCGGTGATGGCGATGATGACATAGACATCCGCTTCGCCGGCATTGGTAATCCATTGCTTTGTCCCGTTCAGGAGATATCCGTCAGCCTGACGAACGGCAGTCGTCCGGATGCCCGAGGCATCTGACCCGGCCGTAGACTCCGTCAGAGCAAACGCAGCAATTTTCTTGCCTGAAGCCAAATCGGGAAGATATTTCTTTTTCTGGTCGTCATTACCAAAAAGAAAGATCGGATAGGTCCCCAGGCCGCTGGCCGCATAACTGGTGGCCACCCCGCAGCAAACCCGGCTAATCTCTTCCACGGCCAGGCAATTGATCAGACACCCCCCCCCGAATCCGCCATACTCTTCCGGGATAATCAGGCCGAAGAGATCTGATTCAGCCAATACCTTTATGATTTCGTGGGGAAATTGTTCTTTTTCATCCAGCTCGGCCCGAACCGGCAAGATCCGTTCCTCGGCGATTTTCCTGGCCAGGTCTTTAACCATCAATTCATTTTCACTAAGCAGATAATCCATGTCCTATCCTCAGTTAAGGGTGGCCGCGGGCTTAAGTTAGACCTTGTCGTCTCGGGTATGGTACTGTTTTAACCGTTCGATTAAAACATCATTTACCCCATTCTTGATATATTCTGCCGCCGATAAAATGGCATTCTTCATGGCCTTAGACGAAGAGACCCCATGGCTGATAATCCCCGCACCATTGATGCCCAATAACGGGGCGCCACCATATTCTGCGTAATCGATTCGGCGTTTAAACCTGTTGAACCCGCTTTTGAGGAGTAAGTATCCCAACCGGGACAGGTAATCACCCTTCATTTCCTGCTTCATCAGCTTTCTCATGGCAAAAGCCATGCTCTCGGCCAGCTTAAGGCAAACATTACCGACAAATCCGTCACAGACAATGATATCGGCCTTACCCATTAGAATATCCCGGCCTTCCACATTGCCGATAAAATTGAGATCACTATTTCGTAATAGCTCTCCCGCGGCCAGGACCAGTTCGTTACCTTTGGTATCTTCTTCTCCAATACTCAGCAACCCGACCGAGGGGTTTTCCACGTGCAACACGCCTTTGGCAAAGGCCTCGGCCATAATGGCGAACTGAAGTAAATGGCTGGGGCGGCAATCCACGTTTGCCCCGACATCAATAAAAACAGTCTGGCCTTTAGCCGACGGCATCTGAACGCACAAAGCCGGACGTTCCACCCCTGGGAGCCGCCCTAATATGATCACCCCGGCCGCCATGGTGGCCCCGGAATGACCGGCACTGACCACAGCCTGAGCCCGGCCTTGTTTAACCAGCTCAAAAGCGACCCGAATAGATGAATCTTTTTTCTTTTTAATGGCCGCCGCGGGGGCTTCACTCATTTCCACTACTTCACCGGCATGGTGAATGAACAGCCTATCCGGGTAACTCTTACCGGCCAGTTCTTTTTTTATCCGCCGCTCATCCCCGACCAGGGTGACTTCATACTTAGACTCTCGAACCGCCATGACGGCCCCCTCCACCACTGCTTGAGGGGCATAATCACCGCCCATGGCATCAACGGCCACATTTATCATAATCTACCAACGCAGAAACAAACTCGAGCATATCTGTTTTCTGCTTCTTTTATTTCCCGGTTATTGATCTACGATCGTGAAGACCGACCGCTGCCGTTATCAATCAGAGACCGGTGAGGATTTCTTCACCAGTATCTTTGTCCAACAGGCTAGCCCTCAACTTCCAAGACGGTTTCGCCCTTATAGACTCCGCAACTGAGGCAGACCCGATGGGGCATTTTGGGTTCATTACACTGGGGGCATAAGACCACATTCGGGAGGGTCACATGATCATGGGACCGGCGAGTATTCTTTCTGGCTTTTGATTTTCTTCTTTTGGGAACGGCCATTTTCTTCTCCTTCTTGCCCTTGTTTTCCGGCAGACGCCGTAAAGGGCTGTTAACAGCGCCGGAGAGGCGCTAAGCAACTCAATAGGTCTATATAATAACCTTCAATAAATCTGACAATAAATCTGACTATCGAGGCGCATCGCCTTAGAATAATTAGTTCTTCAGGTATCACCTTTGGGGCGCTCCAACTTTTCTTTAAGAGAGGCCAGCACGCCGAATTTCGATTCTTTCCGAGCCGTTTGACATTGACATATTTCCTTATTCAGGTCAACTCCACACCTGGGACACAGGCCCCGGCAAGACTCGGCGCAAATCGGCTTAATGGGCACGGATAACAAGATATTCTCCCGAACCACCCGGTCCAGGTCAATTTCTTCTCCGTCGTAAAAATCAAACTCCAGGTCGTCCCTGGTCAGTTCCATTTCTTCGGTGGAGGCTTCTTCCTCCCTCGGGCTCAGCCCCTGGTCAAAAGTCAAGTCCACCTGGTATTCAAAGTCGGTCAGGCAACGGCTACAGACCAATGCCAAAGCGGTGACGACTCGTCCTGCAAGAATGACATGCCGACCGGACTTTCTTACCCGAACCTCGGTCTGTACCGGCCGGCACAACAGCACCGCGGCACCCTGCTCGCTCCATTGATCTTGGAGGTCGTCAAACCAATCCGTATCTTTGGAAAAAGAAACTGTTAGGCCACCGTCAGGGATATCGGTAAATTTTACTTTCAAGAGACCTCGACAAATTCCAAAGGACTTCCAATAAGTCTTGTTATCCTTGTTTAATAACTAGTTAGCTGTTCTTATGAAAAAACCATGATCAAGCGTTAAAAGGACTAACTATATAAAAAGCGTTTTCTTTGTCAAGAGAAATTTAGCAGATCCACCCGGCAAACCGATTTATTTCTTTCAGAGACAGGCATCATTGACAATAAAACCGGCCTTGATTGTTTGGTTATAATGTTTTGGCCAAAATAGAAAGTAACCAGTTAAACAGACTAATATACTAATATTTTCTTGTATATAACCATTTCCGTCAGCCCTTGCACCTTGACCTTTTGGAAAGAACCCGCTATATCAATGATCTTTAATGATGAAGGGCCGGCCGGGGTGGTTCTGCGATCTTGTTTCACCTTCTTGCCGATTAACCAGGCATCCCCGTGAGCGCCACTCACGCCGGCCCCAAAAAAATAGATCTGGGGGATATTTTTTATGAATTCAGTCCGATCCCATGATACTCAAGGTATTAAATTATTGCAGTCAGCGCCAAGGAATGGAGGGTTAGGATGAAGGAATCTATAGGACGAAATTTATCGGGCGTCTTGACCAAAGGCCAGCTCGTTCAACTCCTTGATACTGTTTTCAAAATATTGGATGAAAAAGACACGAAAGCCGTCCTGGCTGAGTTGGCCGCCGACGTTTCAACGAAAGTAACGCAGGTTCTCTATGCCGAGCCGGAAGAATTAAAAAAAGTTGCGCCCCAAGAAAACTTTGTAGAAATTTGGAACCACCTATGGGATGAGTTCGGCAAAATATTGCCTAAGGTCGGCCAGGCGCCAAAAGAATCCGAAGCCAAAAACGTACTGCACGTCACTTCCCAAGTGTTAGGCTATACCGACACCAGCCAATTCATCTCGGAAATGAATAAAGTGACCAAGAAGATGCTGCCGTTATTGAAAGTAATCCACGACCGTAAAGAAGAAAATGAAAGCATCTTTTGGGATGCCGTTAAGAAAATTGAAGACCGGATCATATCTAATCCCGACTCCAAGATGGCCGCAGAAGGACCGCACAACCTGGGGTGGGCCTTTACGGAGTGTCTCCTCAAATGGACATGGCTTGCCGCCCCAGGTGCCGAGGCCTTCTTGAATCGTCTGGTCCAGGTTACGGTTCAACCGGCATTGCTGGAGTTGGACGAAAAAACGGTCTTTGATTTCTTTTTCTCCTTATCCGAGGATGAACAACGGCAACTATTTGATTATCTTGCCCGGCAAGTCAACGACCCGGTTTGGAAAGAATACCTTAGCCCCGGGGCCAATATCTGGAGTCAAATATATCAAAATTATTCCAAAATATTCGACCACGCGGCTTATCTTCAGGTCTGCCGAGACCTTTTTCACCAGAACTGGGAATACGGCCCGCCATTAATCAGCCATGCCGTCCAAGAAAATGATTTTGCCGAAGCAGATCGAATCTATGAGCAGACTATGGCCGGGGTAATCGGTCTGGAGAATGGCCGTGTTTGGCGCCCGGAAGAGGACCTGTTGATGGCCGACTCAAGAATCGATCCGGCCCAGATCAAAGAGACGATTCATGACCTGCTGACCGGCTGGATCGGCGCGGTCGAGAGACTGGGCCTGCACCACAGAGCCCATGCTTTGAAATTGCAGTTAGTCACATACCAGAACCCGACAGACTGGGATAAGTTCTCGGCAGAGGTCGAACAAGTTGATCGCCCCGCGGTATCCAACTTGATTGATCAGTGGAAAAGGATTGTCTTAGAAGCCACGCTGGGGTCGGGCTTCAAGTCTATGGAAGAATCTAGTGACTGCTGGATCAAGTGGCTGATAGACGCGGCCCTGGACCAAGACAAAAATACCGGCTGGTTTTGCGACAAGACGACAAGCTGGATAACCTCACTAACCCACGGAACGCAAGATTTGACAAAAGAGCGGGCCCTCCTCTTCATCCTGACCAGAGACCTGGCCGCACAGGGCGATCTCAAGAACATGTTTACCAGTTTGTTACGGATTGTGGAACGTGGCCCACACGGACGGGCAGTCTATGACAAGAGCCGGCGGATCTGGCTCAAACGAATGGGCGGAGAACAATTTATAACCCCATTGACCAACTTTTGGGCAAAAAACGTGGCTACATTTGTTCCCAATCCGGGCGTGGAACACAAATCCGATTATACGACCCATGCCATGTGGCTGGCGGCCACCAAAGAGCTTGATCCGATTTCCTTTCAGCGGATACTCGATCAATGGAAAAATGATTATAAGCTAAGGAGAAATCTCTGGAAAGCGATTGGCGAAGGAGGGATCCCCTTAAGGTAGAGCCACTCGATAATGACACGATGACCCGTGTTGGAGACGAGAAGTAATGAAAAACCATACCTGCCCCTGGTGGCTGGCCTATACTTTTGATCATCGATTACGGCGCCTTATTCATAATCCCGAAAAACTATTGGGCGGGCAAATAAAACCGGGGATGACCGTGCTGGATTTGGGCTGCGGCATGGGCTTTTTTTCGATCGGGATGGCCGGGTTGGTCGGCCCGGAAGGACGAGTCATTTCAGTGGACGTTCAACCGGACATGCTTCGAGTCTTGCTTAACCGGGCCAAATGGGCGGGACTGGCCGATCGTATTCAGCCCCACCTGTGCCGGCCGGATCAGCTCGGCCTCACCGCAAAAGCGGACTTCGCTCTGGCTTTTTGGATGGCCCACGAAATTAACGATCGAACGGCGTTCTTTGACCAGGTCCGCCGCTGCCTCCGAGATGGAAGCCGGCTCCTGGTCGTGGAACCTGTAATCCATGTGACCAGCCAGGACTTTCGGATTGTTGTGGACTCGATCGTCGCGGCTGGATTTGTCCCTTCAGATCAGCCTCGGATTCGTTTGAGCCGGGCCTGGCTGTTTGAGGCCGGACCACGGAAGCAGGACTGAGAAGAACGCCGGTACTGTTGAGCGAACATAACATCGAGTCTGAGACGGATTAAAGACCGGTGATGAATAGAAACCCAGATTTGGATTGAACATCTTTATTTGGAGGGTCATCGTGATAGAGCTGAAAGAGAAAACCATGCCCGCCATCTTCCAGGCTCAGGTGAGAGCATTGGGAGACCGCGCTTGCGTTGCTTATAAAAAGAATGGCGCATACGTTGACATCTCCTGGAATGCAATGAATGACATGATCAGGAATCTGGGGTCCTATTTAATTTCTCAAGGGATCAATCCCGGCGACAACGTGGCTGTCTTTTCTCCCAATCGATACGAATGGTGGGTGGCGGACCTGGCCGTGTTATCCATCGGCGCGGTAAATGTACCCATCTATGCCACCAACTCCGCAGAAGAAGCGCGTTATGTGTTGGATCATTCAGAAGCCAAGATGTGCTTTGCCGGAACCCCAAGTCACCTCCAGAAGGTGATGGAAATAAAGGACAGGTTACCTTATCTCAAAAGTTCTGTCATCTTTGATCTGCCTAAAGAACCTGTACCTGAGGTAAAGACGTTGACCGAGGCCATGACCGAAGGTGCGGCCCAAGAGAACCAGGCCGAATTTGACCGCCGATTGGAGGCCATTGACCCAGCGAGCCTGGCTACCGTCATCTATACCTCCGGCACCACGGGAAATCCCAAAGGAGTCATGCTGTCCCATGCCAATTTTGTGGCCAACGTGGATCAAGTGCTGACCGATTTCGGCAATTACCTCACAGGAGAAGACACCCTTTTATCGTTTCTCCCCTTATCCCATTCCCTGGAACGGACTGCCGGGTATTACCTGCCCATTGGTATCGGGGCCAAGGTGGCCTTCGCCGAAGATTTTTCAAAAATTCAGCAAAACATGGTGGAAGTCAGGCCGACCTTGATCATCAGCGTCCCCCGGTTATATGAAAAAATCCATGCCGGCATCTTAGCCAAAGTGGCCACAGCCGGTCCCATCAAGAAAGCCCTGTTCAACTGGGCCATGGGCCTGGCCATGGAAGGTTTGCCCTATATCTGCCACAACAAACCCATGCCGCTGGCTCTTTCCCTAAAATACTCCCTGGCCGACAAATTGATTTTCTCCAAATTAAAAATCGCCTTGGGATTTGACAAATTGAAACTGGCCGTTTCAGGCGGGGGACCGCTTTCTGCCGGAGACGCTATTTTTTTTCTGGGCATGGGCGTTATCATTTTAGAAGGATTTGGGCTGACCGAGACAACGCCGATTCTCACCGTCAACAGATTAGGGATGATTAAACCAGGAAAGGTGGGTAAGGCCATGAAGGACACCATCCTGACCACCGGAGAGGATGGCGAATTACTGGCCAAGGGACCCCAAATAATGTTGGGCTATTATAAAAATGAGGAGGCCACCGGAGAAGTCTTTACCCCGGATGGTTTTTTTAGGACGGGTGATATCGCGGCCATGGATGAAGATGGCTGCTGGGCGATTACCGGCCGGATTAAGGATATCATCGTCACCTCCGGCGGCAAAAACGTTTCTCCCCAAAACATTGAAAATAGCCTGAAATACTCTCATCTGATCGAACAAGTGGCCGTTATTGGGGATCGGCGGAAGTATCTCTCAGCACTGATTATTCCAAATTTTGAAGAATTAACCAAGTGGGCCGGGGAAAATAATATTTCCTTTAAAGACAACAAGGATCTGATCGAAAACGACCAGGTCGGAAAGCTCTACGAACAGGAACTGGCAAAGCATACCAAACAGTTTGCCAGGGTGGAACAAGTCAAGAAATTTAGGCTATTAGACTCGGAATGGACTCAACTTACCGGTGAACTGACTCCGACGCTCAAGGTTAAAAGGCGGGTCATCGAAACTAAATACGCCAATGACATAGAGAGCATGTATCCCACAGAGATACCTGAGAAAAATTGATCAAGTAGGCCGGGTTAAGATTTCTCGCTTCGCTCGAAATGACAGAGAGGTGGACCATCCAGAATGACGATGTAAATTTTTCATCCCGCCGGTCAGCCGGTTTTTCTCGGCTCATCAAGCTCCACATAGACTGCCGCATTCTTCAGGAATTCATCCGACAGAGTCATGGAATTGTTGGTCTGATAATCATAACCGACCTGGACCGATTCCCCCCTGGCGTAAACTATGGATTCATCATCCCGACTGATTAGTCGGTACCTAAAATCAAACCGCTTATTCCCGATATAACTGATCCACATTTGCACTGCCACCTTATCCCGCAACGTGACCGGCCTGAGATAATCACAACTGACATGGGCTAAAATAAAATTGAATTGCTGGCCCTCAGGTTTATCAGACAATTGAAGAAAAAACGCTTTCCGCCCTTCCTCAAAGTAGGTTATATACACTGCATTGTTGACGTGCCCCATCGCATCCAGATCACGAAATCGGACAGTGATATCAGTAAGAAATTTCCTATGGTCGGTCATTAATCGGCTCCTCTTGGTTAATTTAATCTATTGCCTCAGGCCGGGCATTGTGGTAACAAACTTCGGGTTACATGCGTGTTGCACGTTGCGTGTCAATGTCATTGACTTAAGCGGGCGAACAATCTTGCTAACTTTTTTAAAATAGACCATTCCGAATAAGCCCCAACGGGGCGCTCTAGGTTAGCCCAGGAAACGCCCTGGGAAATCCGAATGGTTACGTGTCAGCAAGATGCTCAGGAGGTCGGCCAACTCCAAAGTCATTTCCTTTGAATGGGATATCCTGCTACGGCTGAGGTGCTGAATTGCCAAGGATTTTATGAGGGCGTTATAGGTTATTTTGTATAGTTGTTACCCATCCCCAGGGAGCTGCCCTGGGAAATCCGAATGGTTACGTATCAGCAAGATGCTCAGGAGGTCGGCCAACTCCAAAGTCATTTCCTTTGAATGGGATATCCGGCTACGGCTGAAGTACGGAATTGCCGGCGATTTTATGTGGCTATTACATGGCATTTTATATAGTCTTGGCCCATACCCAGGGCGCTGCCCTGGGCTAACATAGAGCGCCCCGTTGGGGCTTATTCGGAATGGGCCATTTTTAAGAAGTTAGCATGACCGTCCAACCTTAAGTCAACGACATTGACCCACAACGTGCAACACGTAACCCGCAACGCGAAACCCGTAAGGGGAAACATGAATGGTTATGCCCTGGTCATACTCTTTGCGCTGCTCTTTGAGACTCTGTTAAGTCTGGCGGCCGATCTGTTGAACCTGAAAAACCTGAAAGATGACTTGCCCACAGACTTTCTAGGCATTTACGACCCGGACCGCTACCGCCTGGCCCAGGAGTATCTCCGGGAAAACACCCGGTTCGGTCTGGTTACTTCCATCTTTGATCTGGCCGTCGTGCTGTCATTTTGGTTGTCGGGTGGATTTAACTTTCTAGATATCTGGGTCAGAGGGTGGGGTTACGGCTCGGTCATGACCGGGTTGATCTATGCGGCCATCCTGATCGGGACTAAGAACTTGTTGACTCTCCCTTTCCAGATCTATGCCGTTTTCGTGATCGAAGAACGTTTCGGATTCAACAAAACGACACCGGCCACTTTTGTTAAGGATACCCTCAAGGGCTTTGTCTTGGCCGTTGTGTTAGGCGGCTCCCTCCTGGCCTGCGTCCTATCTATTCTTGAATCCGCTGGTGGTCACGGCTGGATCTACTGCTGGATGGCGACCACCGTTTTCATTCTGGCGGTCCATTTTGTCGCGCCCACGTGGCTCCTACCATGGTTCAACAAATTTGATCCATTGGAGGAAGGGGCGTTGAGGTCGGCCATCATGTCCTATGCCCGGTCCGTGAAGTTCCCATT
>JADFXY010000096.1:0-12817 GCA_015233355.1 Deltaproteobacteria bacterium
GCCCAAAGAGATAATTCTTGAAGATTTTACAGAAGAGGAACTGCGGGACATCGATCCCCGGCTGGTCATATTAGCCCCCTACACCCTGCCGGAAAATACCCCAAAAAATGATTTGTTTGTCAAAGTTAAAATTTGGGGTGAGCTGGTCCGGGAGGTTTATCCCAAGGAAGACTCAAAAAATATTTTAGATCTCCTGGGCCTGTTCTTGCTTAACAGGTTCCGCGGGATCACCCGAAAGGAGGTTATAACTATGCTGAACTTTGATCTGGCCCAAACCGCCGCCGGTAAAGATATTTTGCGGATGGGCGTCCAAAAAGGCCGAAAGGAAGGCCGAAAGGAAGGCAAAAAGGAAGGCAAAAAGGAAGGCAAAAAGGAAGGCATAGAAGAAGGCCGGATAGTGGAGGCCAGGGAAAGGCTTATAGATCTCCTATCCGCCCGTTTTGGACCGTTTCCTCAAGACGTCTTGGCGGCAATTGATAAAATAGACAACCGGGATATCCTCAAAGAGCTCTTTATGGCCGCCGTCAAGGTCGCCGACCTGGCTACTTTTCAATCAAAGCTGAATGACATTCCGTCCATCCGGCCGGAAAAGACATGACTCCAAAGGAGATCAACTCTTCGGCGCCAACGGATGAATCATGATGATGTCAAGGCACTAGCCAAAGCGTGGTCAATGGAAAAGTCGGGCACACGGGGCTCTGATGAGGCCTTCTACCAGTTGATGCAAGCTGCAGGCGACGCCGTGCTGAGGCTGGTCGGCGTTACCTACGGACACCCTTACAAGCTGAGGGCCGAAACCCTCAAGGTCAAGAAGGTCTCCCCGGATATCGTGGCCACCCCTTTGTCTGGCCAGGATAATTTGGTTTTCCTGGAGTTCCAGGGTTATGCCGACCCTTTCATCCGCTATCGTCTACTTGCCGCAGGCTTGTTATATTGCACCCAGAAGAAACATCGCGGGCCTTTTTTCCTCAGCATTATATATACCAGGCGGGCCTTTCGTGACGCCGCCCTGCCCTTGCACGGGCTAACCAGCCCGGAACATCCGATCTGTCAGGGCCGGCCCAAAGAGATAATTCTTGAAGATTTTACAGAAGAGGAACTGCGGGACATCGATCCCCGGCTGGTCATATTAGCCCCCTACACCCTGCCGGAAAATACCCCAAAAAATGATTTGTTTGTCAAAGTTGAAATTTGGGGTAAGCTGGTCCGGGAGGTTTATCCCAAGGAAGACTCAAAAAATATTTTAGATCTCCTGGGCCTGTTCTTGCTTAACAGGTTTCGTGGGATCACCCGAAAGGAGGTTATAACTATGCTGAACTTTGATCTGGCCCAAACCGCCGCCGGTAAAGATATTTTGCGGATGGGCGTCCAAAAAGGCCGAAAAGAAGGCCGAAAGGAAGGGAAAAAGGAAGGCATGGAAGAAGGCCGGATAGCGGAGGCCAAGGAAAGACTTATAGATCTCCTATCCGCCCGTTTTGGACCGTTTCCTCAAGACGTCTTGGCGGCAATTGATAAAATAGACAACCGGGATATCCTCAAAGAGCTCTTTATGGCCGCCGTCAAGGCCGCCGACCTGGCTACTTTTCAATCAAAACTGAATGATATTCCGTCCATCCGGCCGGAAAAGACATGACTCCAACAGACTAACGAAGAGGCCGCTTCTTGCTAACTCATTTACTGAAGAATCCTTCCCAGGGGGCGGCGAGATTCGCCGGATCGCAGCCATCCTATCAAACGATTATCCTCATTCTCTGCTTATTGTTTACAACGTCCGGGTTGATCTGCCTCGGGGGTTGTCAGAAAAAGCCGCGACCTATACCGCCGCGGGAAGAGGCCGGACAGGTCCGAGAAGAAATTGTCCCGGCCCGGGAAGAAACCGGACTGATCCGGTTAGACCCCCAGGACTACCCGGACATCCAAGACGATATGGACATCGCCTCACTCTCCGAAGCCATCGACCACAGTCTGGCCTATTACCGCCGTTTACCCAAGGACAAGCAATTCACCTTTGGTCCTGATGTCTACTCCGCGGAAAGACTGATCATGTCTTTGGAATATTTCAGCCAGGTGATCACCAGACCCCGCAGCCAGTGGCCTCAGATCATCAAAGACGAGTTCCTTATCTACCAATCACCGGGGGATAAAGATCGTGGGGGAGTGCTGTTCACCGGCTATTTCGAGTCGACCCTCAAAGGTAGTCTGACCAAATCCCAACGGTACCCCTGCCCTATCTACCGCCGGCCGGCTGATTTGGTGGTGGTGGATTTGAGCCGGTTCAACAACGCCAACACTGGGCAAAAGATTATCGGCCGATGCGTCGGCAGCGATTTCATGCCCTACTATTCACGGGATGAGATCGATAATAAAGGTGTCCTCCAGGGGCGCGGGTATGAACTGGCTTACGTCACTGATCCCGTGGATGTCTTCTTTCTCCATGTTCAGGGTTCAGGCAAAATAGAACTGGATAACGGCCAGACCATCCGGGTCAATTATGACGTGGCCAACGGCCGGCCCTACCGCAGCGTCGGCACCTTACTGATTCAGGAAAACCTCATAGCCAAGGAAGACATGTCCATGCAGGCCATCAAGTCCTACCTGGCCCGGCATCCCGAGCAACGGGAACGCATCCTCAATTATAATCCGAGCTACGTCTTTTTCCGCCAGGTCACCCAAGGCCCTCTGGGCAATCTCCAGGTCCCGGTGACGCCCAACCGGTCCGTGGCCACCGACCAGCGCGTCTTCCCCTGCGGCGCCCTGGCCTTCGTTCAGACGGAGCGGCCCCTCCCCGACGCCAATTATCAGGTCAAGGAATGGATCAAGTTCTCCCGCTTCGTCCTGAACCAGGATACCGGCGGCGCCATCAAGGGCCCCGGCCGGGTGGACATCTTCTTCGGCCATGGCCCGGAAGCCGAATTCTCCGCCGGGTATGAGAAGCAACTGGGACGGATTTATTTTCTGGTGAAGAAGGATTGAACGAGGATACAGAAGGACAAGAGATATGAACGGTAAATGCCCATTATGTGATTGGCCTGAGGCAAAGATTTCCTTAAAAGATACAGGCGGCGCATTTGAAGTAATCTGCATGCGATGCGGCGATTTCTACATCGAAAAGTTTGCCCTGAAAGAGGCCAAAAGAAGGGGAGACGGTCCGAAGCTTTCAGCCTGGATCAGAGGTGAGAAAGAACGTTGCCGCCCGACACGGCTAATTGAAATGAAAAACATTTATACTATCTTGGATTCATTACCCAGTTATAATAACGATGAAAAACAGCTTCTACTAATGGAGACGATTAAGAGGAGAACCCCTTTTCGTGGCGCCCAAGTCGCCATTGATCTGAATATTGACTTTCCTCTGGCCTGGGCTTTAAACCCAGAAGAATTTGAAATCCACCTCAATAAGTTAAATGAACAGGATCTTATTGCATTATCAGGTGACTCGCGGGGAAACACTCGACGTCTTAAGATCAGCGACAAAGGATGGGAATATATCTATCACCACGGTATCTACCCTGACATCGTTCAAGTCTTTGTGGCTATGTGGTTCGATGGCAAGATGAACGCCGCCTATGAGCACGGCATAAAGCCAGCCATCGAAGAAGCAGGATACAAATCCTATCGGATAGATAAAGAACCCCATATTGAACGGATCGATGCCAAAATGATTGCAGAGATCAAGAACTCAAAGTTTGTAGTCGCTGAAGTCACTGGGGAAAAACCAAACGTTTATTTCGAGGCAGGCTATGCAATGGCAATAAACAGGCCGGTTATTTTCTGTGCAAAAAAAGGAGAAACAATACATTTCGACACTCAAATGCTTCCTCATATCATCTGGGAAAAGCCGGAAGAATTGAAAGAAAAACTCTTTTACACCATCTGTGCCGTATTCGGGAGAAAGGAAAAAGCAAAGGTATAGACGTCGGCACGGTTTTTAACCGCTTCAGCGCCCATGACCCGAATCTCTACGGTGGGCATAGGTGATGCTGCCTTTCGACAATCCAACGTATCCTGTCCCCAAGGCAATTGGATGTCTTCGGAGTTAGTCATGGGGGAGTTTATCCATTTCCTCGGCCAGGACGCCCAGATCGGGTCGGACGTTGATGTCGTGTACGTCGATGTACCGGATAACGCCCTTTTTGTCGATCACGAACAAGGCCCGCTCGGTCATACCGTCTAATCGCAGTACGCCGTACTTATCGGCCACGGCCCCGTGGGGCCAAAAATCGGATAACACCGGGAACCATAACCGGCCCATGGCCTTGGTCCAGGCATAGAGTGTCGGAATGTTGTCCACGGTAATGCCCAGCAGGACGGCCTGGTGTTTATCGAAGAGGTCCTTAGCGATGTTGTAGCCGGGCCACTGATCGGAACAAACCGGTGTCCAGGCGGCCGGGACAAAGGACAACACCACGTTCCGGCCCCTGAATCGGCTTAAGTAGATCTTGTCACCGGCAACAGCGGGTAAGGTGAAGTCTGGGGCGACATCGCCCACTTTGACTTTTAGCCGGCTATCCATTGGTTTCAACTTCCCCACTTCATATATCCCGTCCCGCAAGTCCTGACCCTGGGCCGAGGAGATGACTACCAGGCAAATGATCAGGTTGCAGATTACCGCGGCGATAGACCGAATCCGGCCGAATCCATTCATCACCACCTCCTATTTAAGACCCAATTCCTGTCGAATAAGTTTCAAAAAACCGGCCACATCAGTGATCCCGCCCAACTTTGAATAAACGACCCGGCTTCCGCCTTGCCCGTCCAACCGGAGAACCCAAAAATACGGGGTCCGGACCTCGCCCAGCAACTTATGTATGGCAAAGCTTTTGTCCGGGAACAAGGGAAAGGCGATGGCATATTTTTCTCTGAAAACTTGAATCTCATAGTCGGAATTGCCCACGCCCAGTCCGATGATTTTCACCTTCTCAGCCAAATCCAAACCCTGAAACAGCTCATAGAGTTTGTTTACCAGCGGCGCCTCTTTTTGGCAATAGGGACAATACATACTGAAGGCTTCGATAATCAAGACCTTGGCCTTGATGCCGGCCAGGGGAAAAGTTTTAGCCGCGTGATCAATGCCCAGGTAAGCCGCGGCTGTCTCAGACTTGGGTTGGGGCAAGGTCAGTTCCGGAAAAGCGGCGCCTTTTGCCAGCGCGGTAACGTCAGACCAGGCCGGGACTGTCGGGATCATCAATAATAGAATGAATAAGATGGTTGGTTTCAGCATTGGTTTTGGGCCACCTCCATCCCGGCCAGGGTATAAACCAAATGGGTGGTGATCAAATCATCCAGCAACGGAATGACCGGTCCGGGCGCGTGCCGCAGGTCCACACATTTCAGAGATTGCCCGCAACGAGCACAAGTATCCAGGCGTAAGCCCCTGTCTTCCTTGGTGCAGGTGTAGCTAAGTTGATCTGTGTCTTCATTTTCGCAAAAGGGGCAACGCAACCGGGGGTAGGCCCAGGCAGTCTCGCATAATCCGCAGTGAAGCCGTCTGGCTCCCGTCTCCACCGCCAGTTCGGCCACCAGTGGAGCTGATCCGCATACGGGACAATGTCCATAGCGCCACTGGCTCAGATCGACCTGGGCGACAACCGCCTCAGACAACCTCCGCAGGGACGGCCTGAGGGCCAGCTTAAGCATCAGCTTCAAGGCATCCTGAGAGGCCCGGCAGTGCTCGGCCGTAGCCGTGAGCCGGTCATGATCCGATCGAACCAGGGCCTTAATCAACTCCGAGATAGGCTCAGCCGAACCATTCAACAATTCAGTCAAGCGGGCCGCGCCTTGTCCCTGCCGGGCAGCCACCTTCTCGGCCAACCTGGCGCACATGCCCAAAACGCTGTCTAAGTCCACCGGTAGATCTTCCGGCTGGTACACGGACACTCCTTTGGCCAGGTTCTGATTGACCTGATCCAGATCCAACTTAATTTCGGGAAGGAGCAACCTGTCCTGGGCATGAATGGTGTCGGTTATAAGTGACACCAGCCAGTCGGCAATTTCGTTATAGATCGGCCAGCGGGCCTTGACGGCCTCGACCTTTGAAGATAGGGCATCGAGTTCAGTAGACGGCATGGGGCGTAGCTCCATATTTCTTAAATCCGGTTCAAAAAATTTCCCGCATAAACAATATGTTTTTTCCTGCCCCCGATAAATCGGATCAGTATGTCCGGAATCTATTCTTACCGCTAGACAAATCCCTTTTCGGTCAACTCACTTTTTATGTAAGCATAATAGACCGGGGCTGCAATCACTCCGGCCATCCCGAAGGCGGCATCCATGATCAGTATGGCCAGAAGCAATTCCCATGTTCGGGCATGAATCCGACTCCCGACAATGTGGGCGTTCAAGAAATATTCAAGCTTATGGACCACCACGAGAAAAAGGAACGAAGCGCCGGAAACGGACAATGAATAACTCAAGCTGATCACGACGATGATGGCATTGGAGATAAGATTGCCTATGACCGGCAGCAAACCGGCCAGGAAGGTTATGGCCACCATGGTTTTGACTAACGGCAAGTGAACCCCGAACAATGGCAGCGCTACTCCCAGATAAAGCCAGGCAAAAATAGTATTGAGCGCCGAAATGCGCACCTGAGCGAACACGATGGCCCGAAAAGCGTCACTAAGGAGCCTGGCCCGACGAGCCAACGCTCCGGCCAACGGACGATATTCTTGTGTCGGGACGGCCTCCCGGAAAGAAATGATCGCCCCCAAGATCATGCCGATGAGGATATGCACCATGACCATTCCGGCTTCCTTGCCCGCCTCTTGTAAACCCCTGGCGTGTCCCCGCAACCAATGGACTATTCCCTCCCTGAGCTTTTCAGCGCCCTCCGGCAGATATACGGCCAACCAGTCGGGCAATCTGTCACGCGCTCCTTCAATGATCTCGGCCATTTTTTTGAATAAAGCTGATATGCTGTTAGTCTCACTCCTAAAAAAGAGAGCCATCCCCCAAATCAACAGGACGAACAAGGTCACGATAAGTGCGGCCAGCAACCCCACGACAATCAGCTTGGCCCGGTTGTGGCTCAGCCGGCTGAGGCGGAGCAAGGGGGCGGTAATATGAACCAGCTCATACACCAACAGACCGGACAGCAGGGCCGACAGCAGATGTAATCTGAATACGAGCAGCAGGGCCGCGGCCGAGATGATCCAGGCGGAAATCTCATAGGCGTTCAGTTTTGGCTGGGTGGTCTCGGTCATTTTTTTCCTCACTTTATTTTAGCGAAAACAAGATATCAGGATGTGCGGATACGCAGCTTTGACCTCGTCGACATTCCAGGTTTTTCATCCAGGCATCCTGAACAGGCCATCCAGTGAAGACCGGACGTCCCTGGTTTCAACCGCAGTACAGCCATCAGACAGTTCGACCGCCTTGTCTCTGACCACAGGATGCATCCAGTCGATGTATTAACTATTTTCGAGATACTTCTCCATACGGACTCTCGGAGGATTCTATCGTTCGTATGTTAGATCAAGCTAATCGATCTATTCATCTTCACTTATCATACTTGCACCGGTAAATCAAGAAGGGAGCCCCGAAGGACTCCCTGGTGATAAATCATGAATTAGTATGTGGCGAATTCGCAATACTTAGCCGGGGTATCCGCGACCAGGAAGATGGCCCGGACCTCATCGGGGTTGATGAGTTCGGCCTTGTCCCCGAATTTCTTTTTGGCCTCGGCCAGCCGGGTTTGAGCCAGCTTCAGGATGTCATTCCGTTCACCAAAGTTCAAGGCCCCCGTCGGGCACGATTTGACGCAGGCCGGCAGCAGCCCGGCATCTACCCGCATGTAGCACATGTGACATTTGACCAGGGCCTTGGTCGCCTCATTTAAGCGCGGGATGTTATAGGGGCATCCAGCTTTGACTTTTTCGGCATTGGCGCCTAACTCTTTTGTTTTCTCATTAAACTGGACGCCGCCGTTTTTGTCTACGGTAATACAGTCCTTCACATACTTATCCGCCTCGGTCTTGCACGGGGGCGACATGCAGTGCCGGCAGGCCTCGGTGAAAAAATACCAGACCATATAGTTCTTTTCCGACGGATATTCCTGGAAACGAACCAACCGGTAGGTGGAGGCGTTCAGATCCGGAGGGTTTTGGAATGTGCCCGTTTGTTTGGTCTCGCCGGCGGGCAGTTTATTCCATTCCTTGCATGCGATCTGACAACCGCGGCAGGCGGTGCACTTGGTGGTGTCGATCAAGAAGCTCTTTCCATCCATGGCTTATTTCCCCCCTTTCTTGACCACATTGACCATAAAGGCCTTGCTCTCCGGGATCCGGGTATTGGGATCACCCGTGGAGGGGGTCAACAAATTGGCCGAATCGCCGCCGTTTTTGGGATGGACCCAACCGTAACACCAGGGTATCCCCACCTGATGGATAGTCGTCCCCTGGATTATAAATGGTCTCAGGCGCTTAGTCACGATAGCCGCCGCCTCCACCTGACCACGGGGTGAAGACACGATGCACGGGTCGCCATTTTTAATTTCCAGGAGTTTGGCCAGTTCCTCACTCATTTCCACGAACATTTGCGGTTGAGTTTCCAACAGCCAGGGCTGCCATCTGGTCATGACCCCGGTCTGCCAATGTTCCGTGACCCGGTAGGTACTGCAAACAAATGGATAACGCGGATCACAGGTGGTATAGGTGTCCGCGGCTGTGCCGTAGATGGGAGCCACCGGGTTAATCCGCTGGGCGGACATCTCGTTCTTTTCCACCGGGCATTCCAATGGCTCGTAGTGCTCGGGGAAAGGCCCGTCAACCAGGCCGGGGCCGAAAATGGCCGCCACCCCGTCGGTCTTCATGATGAACGGCAGTCTTCCTTTATCTTTTTGGTCCAGCGGCGGCCAGGGGCCATCCGGAACATCGCCCACCCACTTGCCGTCTTTCCATTCCAGGATATTCTTGTTGGGAGCCAACGGCTTACCCGCGGCATTGACCGAGGCCCGGTTATAGATAATCCGCCTGTTTACCGGCCAACACCAGGCCCAATCGGGAAAAAGACCCAGACCGGTGGGATCATTCTTGCCCCGGCGGGCGGCCATATTCCCTTTGTCCGTATAGGAGTTGCAGAATAGCCAGTTACCCGAGGAGGTGGCCCCGTCGGCCTGGAGCATGGCAAAGGCTGGGACCAGAGTCCCCTTTTTGTAGGTCTTGTCCTGAACGGTGGTATCTTTTTCAAAATAGCCGTTGATCAATTTGGCTACGGCATGGGGATCGAACTTGCCGCCTGTGACATGGTCCCAGCGCAGGTTAAGAATGGGCGTGTCAAAAACGCCATCGTATCGTTTGTACAACTTTCGGATGTGCTCAAACAACTCAACCATGATGTCGCCATCCGGTTTGCAGTCTCCCGGCGGATCAGCCGCCTTGTACCGCCATTGCATCCATCGCCCGGAATTGGTAATCGACCCTTCCTTTTCCACTGATGCGGCGCAGGGCAAAAAGAAGACCTCGGTCTTGATCTGTTTCGGATCCATCCCAGGACCCTTCCAGAACGAAGCAGTCTCATTGTCAAAAAGATTGACGTTGACCATCCAGTCAAGTTTGCCCAAGGCCTGACGGGTTTTGTTGGCATTGGCGCCGGAACAAGCCGGGTTCTGGCCCCAGGCGAAAAATCCGGTAAATTTGCCTTTGTACATTTGGTCGAAGATGTCCATCCAGGTATAGGACACGCCGTCGTCGACCTTGGGCAGCCAGGAGTAGCCGAACTCGTTTTCCTTGGTGGCTTCATCGCCGAACATGGACTTGAGAAAGCTGGCCATGTACTTGGGTTTGTTTTGCCACCAGTTGGCGGAAAGAGGTTCGTTGGTCTTGGGCGTGTTCTTCTTGTTGTAATCCTCCAGGGTGGGGTTGGACGCGGCCGGAGTGCCCAGATATCCCGGCCAAATGTGGAACAAGAGGCCATGGTCGGTGGAGGCCTGGACGTTTGACTCGCCGCGCAGGGCGTTGACCCCGCCGCCGGCTATGCCGATGTTGCCCAGAAGCAATTGAATAATGCACATGGCCCGGATGTTTTGGACTCCCACGGTATGCTGGGTCCAGCCCATGGCGTACATGATGGTGCCGGCTTTATCATCGGGACCGGTAGCGGCATAGGCGGCATAGACCTTGAGCAGGTCGGGAATGGGCGTACCCGTAATGGACGAAACGATCTCCGGGGTATACCGGGAGAAGTGTTTCTTCAACCGCTGCAAGACGCAGTTGGGATCTTGCATGGTTAAGTCACGTTTGTCCCGTCCTTTTTCATCTTTCTCAAAAGTCCAGCCGGCCTTATCGTACTTGTGGGTCTTGGGGTCATACCCGGAAAACAGCCCATCGTTGAACCCGAACTTAGACGAAACAATGAACGGTGCATTAGTGTAATTGGCCGTATATTCCTTGGCGTATAGCTCCTTAGTCAGAATATAGTTGATCATGCCGCCTAAAAAGGCGATATCGGTTCCGGAGCGCAGGTAGGTGTAGATATCCGCCTTAGCCGAGGTGCGGGTAAAGCGCGGATCCACGTGAATTAAAGTGGCGCCCTTTTCCTGGGCTTTGGTGACCCACTTAAAAGAAATGGGATGGTTCTCTGCTGCATTGGAGCCCATTATCAGGATACAGTCGGCATTCCTGATGTCTATCCAATGGTTGGTCATGGCGCCGCGTCCGAACGACTCTCCCAGAGCCTCTACAGTGGCGCTGTGTCAGATACGGGCCTGGTGTTCAATATAGACCAGGCCCAGGGAGCGCATAATAGCCTGAAGTAACCAGCATTCCTCGTTGTCTAAGGCGGCGGACCCGATGTGGGCGATCCCCTCGGTGCGATTGACTTCTTGACCTTTGGCATTCTTGGTCACAAAAGCGGTGTCGCGTGATTTCTTAACATTAACGGCAATCCGGTCCAGGGCCCAGTCCCAGGTTTTTTCTTCCCATTTGTCGCTGTAGGGCGCCCGGTAGAGCACCTGGGTCCACCGGGACGGATTGACGACCAACTGGTATAACGAGGCGCCTTTGGCACACAGAGAGCCTTCATTGATGGGATGATCCGAATCACCTTCAGTGTTGATAATCTTACCCGTGGCCTTATCCGTCTGGACGATTTGTCCGCACCCCACCGCGCAGTAGGGGCAGATGGATGTCGTCTCTTTAACGGACATGGTATCCAACCCGGCGGCGTAGGATTTGATCGGCAGGACGTCGAACCCCAGCCCAGCCAGGGCGCCGAGGGCGGAGGCCATCCCGGAGATCTTTAGGAACTCCCGGCGAGTAACGTGCATAGGCTCCTCCTTACTTAAGATTGCTGGCGGTTATTTTTGGCCGCGATCGGGCGCGGCGGAGGTATGGATTTGAAGAGAAGGATTTTGGGGCCGAGCGAATTAGACTGGACCCTGAACAGTTGTGGTGCGAAGGGATTATAATCTATCATTTTCCGGCGCTCAGTCCGGCCGGCGAAACACCAGGCAGGCCGCGTATGCCATCCCGCTGGTTTACTCGGGCTGAATTTTCGACCACAGCGATGTCACATATTGTTTTTTTAACGTACCATCTTTCCTTCAGCTAAGCAATTAAAAAAAAAACAAACTGCTAAACCAAAATTGACATAATTCGACCGGAAAGGAAAACCAAACTGAAATAAAAGCAGGAAGTAAACAACGCGGGACAAAATTCGCGGGATAACGGTTGGAGACAACTCTAATCCGATGACTACTCTTGGGTGAGATGCGGATTATTTTGTAGAAAATGCGGACTAAAGAAAATATGGAATAAGCCGATAAGAAAGATAGGAATAGTCCAAATATGGATTAGCCTTTGATTAAGTCTATCCATCTAATGCCAAAAGGAGGGTTCATCATGTCTATTAACTCAATTTCTTCCGGTAATCCGGCACCCCTACAGGTGGCACAACCCCTGTCGAATGCCAATGCAGCTAAACCAGTAGCGCCGGCCGTAAAAAATGACCACGATGGTGACGACGGTGCCGCGTCCCAGGCCGTCTCTCAACCATCTGCGAATATGAATGGTCAAGTCGTGGGCACCTTAATCAACGCCATGGCCTAACTTAATCCTCTTACCGTGATGCCGGGCAGTTGAGACTGGTTGGCCAAGCCGGCAATGTACTTTTCGGGATCGAAACCGGCCCTCTGTCATCAATCGGCCGGCTCAATGCCCCTCTGGGGGCGAATGTCGAGGCCAAAAGCCGACTGTCCGGCGTCACGTTTAACGAGATGTTTTTTCCACTAAAGCGAAGAACCGAAATTGAAGCGTCGCCTGTCAACCCCTGCTTCGGCCCAAAGAGGATATTTACCGCCCCAAGACGCGTCTTTTAACCAGATCAATCCCGTACTCATGTCAGTCACAGTCCCGTTGCCGTTATCACACCACCGCCCCTGGGGACTAAGCGTCCCGTTACAGGCGACACATGCGGGGTGCGAGGCCGGAAGCTCATCGGCATAGGACGCGACACATAAATAACCCAATAGAAAGATCAGCATGGAGCCGGCCATAACAAAGCCGAATAAGCTTCTTTTATCCTCACGCATAAAGCTACCTTACAAATGGGTTTGATTGTTTATCGAATGTGAGTTGTGAACTCTTATTCCATAGAGGCAAAAGCAAAGAAGGTGCCAATCGTTCAACTCACCTAACTAAGCCAAAATAATATTTTTTCTATTCGGCGCCAATTAGAGTGACGCCAACTGCCGATTTGGTTGATGCCAACCGGTCAATCAGTGGGCACTCCGCCCAATTGGAGTGGTCCCTTGGCACATCACAGATCTGGATACAATCGCTTCGCACAATCGGGACAAATGCCGTGAGTGAACTGGGCCTCC
>JADFXY010000097.1:0-12568 GCA_015233355.1 Deltaproteobacteria bacterium
ATCTGTGACACTGATGACTAGTTGGTCTTCGGTAATACCGGCTTCAACGGTAATCTTCCCCTGGTCGAAAGTAAAATTAACAGCATTGGATATGACATGGGACATGGCTCTGCTAAGACTGGGTACATCTCCCCAAATGCTTCGACCGCTCAGCTTCTCAGATATCTTTATATCAAATTGAAGATCACGTCCGATAGTCAGATCATCTACCGACGCCAGACCTTTTTCCATGAGGTGTTTGACCTCCACGGATGCCATGGAAAAATTCGGAGCTCCCTTTTCAGTGGCCGCCAGAGTCAGAATATCGTTGATCAGGTGAGACAGATGACTTCCGCATTGATTAATATCGCGAACGAAATCAGCTTGTCTGGGGCTCAGGCAACCGGCATAGCCATCTTGAAGAATCTGAGAGAATCCGATAATGCCGTTTAACGGAGTTCGCAGTTCATGAGACATACTGGTCAGGAAATTCATTTTGGCTTGCTCTGCGGCCTGTCCGGCTTCTTGGGCATAGTGTAGTTTCAGGTTAACCCGGACCAGAGATTGTTTAAGTTTGGATAGTTCGGTGTCCTTTTCCGCCAACTCATGTTCCAAGGCGGCCAGGCCGGCTCCGTTTTTTGATGCCTCACGGGCCTGCTGGTGGATAAGGGCGATGAGTTCTTTTTTTGGCATTTGCTCCAGGTGGGCGCCCAGGAAATGGTCGGATACAGCGTCCTGGTCGGGATAGTTGTCCGACAGATTGGTTCGGGCTAGTGCGGCGTGGCCGGCGTTGAACAGATATGGCAGCATGGCTGGTCCCTCCTGGTCACAGTTGATGGATGCAGTTTAATATTTGCTTGTTAGAATAGCAAGTAACGCGCCAAGTCCCGCCGTGGAGTTATTTTGCTAATATATAAAAACATTTTCTATTTATCAAAAGCGGCAACAATTGCCTGCCGGGCATTATTTACCACGGCCTGCCAGGATTGGATGCCTAAATTTGCCGTGCCGGTTAGCCTGAATCAAGGCAAGCTCGGCAGAAAGCCTCGGAGAATGGTTTAGTCCGGTCAAACTCCTAGTTAAGGCTACATTTGATTTGACTTTACCTGGTGCTGTTTGGTAGCTTTCTCTTCAAGCGACCCATCCTTTCATCCTCAATTGTTTTATCTTACAATGTGATATTACCGGCCTCAAAAAAATTTGCGTCCGCTGAGCCGTTGGCGACGAGACGAACACAGAATTCAACATCGGACTACTGAATATGAGCAAAACGACCTTTACTACTAAGGCTTATCCTAAGGGGCTAGTCATCTTTAAGGAGAACTCACGTGGCGATGCGGCCTTTATTGTCAAATTAGGCGCGGTGGAAATTTCAAAATTGATTTTGGGCCGAAAGGTCGTGCTGGGAGTCTTCAGAGAGGGACAGGTCTTTGGGGAAATGGCCCTGATCAATACGGTTAAGCGAACAGCCACGGCTACGGCCCTGGAATATACCGAACTAATACATATCACTAAAGATCAATTGATGGTTGCTTTGGGA
The DNA here is from genome assembly GCA_015233355.1 of Deltaproteobacteria bacterium. GTDB lineage: Bacteria > Desulfobacterota > JADFXK01 > JADFXK01 > JADFXK01 > JADFXK01. The sequence continues at coordinate 1,520 of JADFXY010000097.1, forward strand.
AGGTCTCCTAAGATAGTGGAAAGCCTGGTTGTGGCTTTGGTTAATCGACTGATCCATACTACCGAAATACTATCGGGGATAGCCGGGCGTGATTTTTTGATGGGGGCCGCGATGATTTTGGACTTGATGTCGTCTTTGCTTCGTCAATGCGGCCAGGAAGACATTATCCCACATGGACTGGCTCGAGAAGGAATCAAGAAGATCATGAACGTCCCCGGCTCGAGGGTCGACAGCCTGTTTACTAAGTTGCGGGATATAAACCTGATTCGATTAGTCCCGGTCGACGGGCGGCTGGGATTGCAGTTGGTCAATTATTTAAAATTTGTGAACCGGGTTGAGGAACTGATGGAGCGCCTGGAAGAGACGGGGGAGGATCTATTTCCGGAAAACGCGTTTATCGATCTGACTGAGATGGCTGGAATGATGAACACATCTGAAAGAGATGTGCTTAATCAACTAGCCGCAGGACAAATCCCGGAACGGCACATCTATTTTGATCGGGAGGGGATATCCGCCTGGTTCGACAAGCAGGGGTTCAATGATAAAGCCATGCTCGACCAATTCTCAGGGGAGTGGGAGAACCTGCTCGACGACGTAACGGATATCCCGAGCCAACCCGTCGAGGCCGAGGGAAGAAAAAGCAAGGCCATGCCGAAAAGGATGCCGAAGGTATCGCTTTATGATCTGTCAAGACTGAAACCCGATGGAATCAAAAAAATTTTCAATCATATCGGGATGTACAATTTGAGTCTGGCCTTAAAGGTGATGCCGCCGGAACATCAAGAAGCCATTCTGTCAAGTATTCCGCAACAAGCGGCGCAATTGATCCGGGATGAGATGGCCCAGTTGCCGGACGCGACCGAGGAAAAACTCCAATCCATTGAACAGGAGATCGTTGTCTGTTTGCAGGAATTTTTGTTTAGAAGTGAGGACTAGGCGATATGGCCGGTATCGGGTTATCTAACCCTGAATATCGTTATTAAAGTGAAGAAAAAGCATAACCCGGAGGACATGGAGAGAGGAAAAAACAAGGCGCCTGTTTTTGTTAAGGGTCTTATTCTCTTTCAGACAACAGGAAAGTCATGACATCAATGCCCACCTGACCTGGTTGCGGCCGCTTCTTTTGGCCTGGTATAGGGCCTGGTCGGCCGTGGTGACCAATATCGCGTTGGGCAGATCTTTTTCAGGTACAATAGAAGCGGCACCGATACTGATCGTCACCCGATCACTGACTTCAGACTTGGCATGGGTTATATTTAGTTCCTCCACGTTGGCTCGAATGGCCTGGGCTAGAAGCACGGCTCCGGTTATGTCGGTTTCGGGCAAGATTATGGCAAATTCTTCCCCGCCATAACGGGCGGCAAAATCACCACCCCGCTTTAGGCTGTGATTCAATGCCTTAGACACATTCCGCAAACATTCGTCGCCGGCCTGGTGTCCATAGGTGTCGTTGTACAATTTGAAATAGTCTATATCTATCATGAGCATTGATAACTGACTGCCGGTTCTGGTGGCGCGCCTCCACTCCTGATCCAGGTAGACATCAAAACAGCGGCGGTTGGCGATATTGGTCAGCCCGTCAAGCTCGGATAGTCGCTGTAACATCAGATTCGCCTCTTGGAGTTGTTTGGTCACTTCCAGCAGCTCCTGTTCCCGTGCCTTCCGCCGGTCCATCTCGTACTTTAGTTTCAGCAAGGACCGCACTCTGGCAAACAGCTCCGTCCTGTCCACCGGTTTGGCGATAAAGTCCATCGCCCCGGCGGCAAAGGCTAACTGCAGTTTTTCTTTTTCAGACATGGCCGTGACCATGATGATCGGGATGTCCTTTAATTGCTTGGACATGTTGATCCGGTGGCAGAGTTCATAGCCGTCCATTTGAGGCATAATGATGTCGCTGATAATCAAGTCAGGGGCATGGTCATCCAAATATTCCAATGCCTCCAGCCCATTACCGGCGACCGCCACCCGGTAGTTGTTCCCTTCAAGAAGAGATTGTAACAGGAGAGCCTGGGTGGCGCTATCTTCTACAATTAATATAGTTGCGGTGCTTCCTTCCTGGCTGGCCAATAAGTCCATGTCTTCCTCACCTGGCTTTAATAATCCCTAAAATCCGGTAAACCACTCCTTAATTGGTGTGATTAACCAATGAAATCAATTGGTTGACTATTTCTTCCGGCGTTAGAATATGCGTGACGGCATTCAGCCTGATCGCCTCTCCGGGCATCCCATGAATGACGGAACTTTCCTTGTCTTGAACTAGAGTAATCGCGCCACGGTCCCGCATTATTTTTAGCTCTACCGCCCCGTCTTTGCCCATGCCGGTGAGAAGCACACCGATGGCCCGCGGCCCAAAAGCCTGAGCCACGGAACGGAAAAGGAAAGATATGGCCGGGCGGAGACCGTTTTCAGGTGGAGCTTTGCTGGTCACCAATCGCCCCTCCGAGGTGATCCCCATATGGCAGTCATCGGGCGCCAGGTAGACGTGTCCTGGTTTGACCCGTTCTCCGGCCTCGGCCAGGTGGACTGGAAGACCGGAGGAAGATGAAAGCCAGTCCGCGAATCCATCGACAAAGCCTGGGCTGATATGCTGGGCAATCAAAATAGGCACCGGGAAATCTCGGGACAATTTAGACAGGATGAGTTGAATGACCGGAGGGCCGCCAAGAGAGGCTCCGATAGCCACCAGTTCGAATACCTGACCCGCGGTTCGGGGCTTGATTCGGGAGATCATGTCCACCCCGGCCGGGTCCCGTGATACCCTGGGCAGGCGCCGGATAACTCTGACTTCGGACATCAATATCACCGTTTGGATCAGTTTGGCCACCTCCGGTTCAGATTCGGGATGCCCCGGCCCGGCGGGTTTCCTCACTCCGGCCACTGCCCCGGCCGTCATGGCCTTGAAGGTATTTCTGACTTCCTCCGGATCCCAGATGGAGCTGACTATGATGATGGGTACCGGATGCGACTCCATGATTCTCCGGGTAGCTTCAATACCGTCGAGCTTGGGCATGACGATGTCCATAGTGACCACATCGGGCCGCAATAACGGCACCAGCCTGACGGCCTCGGCTCCATCCGGGGCCGTGCCGACCACTTTGATCCGGCCGTCTTTCTCCAGGAGATGTTGGAGATACTCTCGCATGGTGGCCGAGTCGTCAACGATCAAGGCTTTGATCATAAGTTACTCTTTCGGTCTAAATAAGCCGACTAATGATATCCAGGAGATTGCCTTGATCAAAACTGCTCTTGATGATATAGGCATTAGCCCCCACGTCGATGCCGCGCTCCCGGTCTTGGGGGGATTCCAGGCCGGTGACCAACACGACCGGAATCTCCTCAAGACGTTTGTCCTGGCGAATTTTTGATGTTAAATCAAAGCCATTCATTCGAGGCATCTCTATATCTGAGATTATCAGATCAAAATCATCCGTTCTTAACCAAGAATACGCGTCGACTCCATCGACTGCCGTCTTGACGGTATAACCGGCTGATTCTAAAATATTTTTTATCAACATCCGAGAGGTGATGGAATCCTCGGCCACCAGGATTGACTTCTTTTTTTTCTCTACTGCCCTGTCTTTAGCCACCAGAGGTTGGACTCGCCCCGGGCCGGGCTTTGAGGCCGATTTCATCAGATCATGAATGTTTAATATAGGCACGACCCGGCCGGAACCAAGCACCGTGGCTCCGGCTATGTTTCGGACCCGGCTGAGTTGATTCCCCAGGCTTTTGACCAAGACCTCTTGCTCGCCCAGGACCTCGTCAACCCTAAACGCGATTTTTTTGTCAATCGTTTCCACCACCACTATGGGGAAAAAGGCTGATTCTCCATTTTTTTCGGCGACCAGCGGCAGTTCCAAGACTTCGGCCAGTTCGACCAGAGATACCGGCCATTCTTCCAATAAAACAGTGGCCTTGTTTTCCACCGTTTGGACTTCTTTTGGAGATACCCGGGAGACTCGCTGAATATGGGCACTGGGCAGGGCAAATAGATGATCCGCCACCTGGACTAAGACACACCTGAAAGAAGATAAGGTCAGAGGCAAGACCATCTTAAAAGTAGAGCCCTGGCCGAGCCTGGTGGCGATAGCCAACTGCCCCCCCAGTTGTTCGATGTTTTCCTTAACCACGGACATCCCTACACCTCTGCCCGAGATGGTCGTTATCATCGAACTGGTGGAGAGTTCCGGCCGGCAGATCAGAGATAGGGCCTCTTGATCAGTCAACTGGGCGACTTCATTCTGGGTCAGGATCCCGCGCTTAACCGCTTCCGCCTTGATCTTGACTAGATCAATACCCTGGCCGTCATCTGAAAAGACGATTTCGACTTTACTGCTTTCCCTTTGGGAAACAACGATGTCGATGCTCCCGCGGCGGGGTTTCCCCTTTGTTTCTCTCTGGTCCGGATGTTCCACACCATGGTCGATGGCGTTGCGGATAAGGTGGATGAAGGGGTCCTTTATTCGTTCGAGGATCCGGCGGCCTATCTCTATATCGCCCCCCTGGAATCTCAAGTCCACCTCTTTGCCCCGATCCCGGGAGATGTCACGGATGATTCGGGGAAGGATATCAAAGAGGGTGGTGAATGGGAGCATGGTGGCTTTTCTGGTGTCCTCCACCAGATCGTCGATCATCAGTCTGAGGGTGTGACTATCCTGGTCTGCGGCTTTGGCCAGGGCCTTGAACTCCCGTCCCAGATAGCCGGCATGATCTCGGGTCCATTCCAGATACTCTAATATCTTGGCCAGCTTGTTTAAATTCTGATGATTCTCTTTGGGGCCGTCGGACTTGCCGACCAGTCGGCGGAGCCAGCGACACTCGGATTCTATGGCATGCCACCGGGTTCGCAACAGGTCAACGGATTGGGTTGTGCTTTTCAGTAGACTCACCTGTTGATTGGCGGCAATTTTCAGGGCAATCAACTCTTCCGCTTTTATTCTCAGAGAATATAGTTTAGCCGCAGATATTCTGACTGTCTCGGATACCAATGGTTTGGCCTGGCAAGATTGGATCCAGAGATCGGATTTGGGCTGATCGGGAGGATCGGGCGCCAGTTGGCAAGAGTCAACTGAGGGCCATTCATTTTGGGGTTGTTCGCTGTTTGTTTCTTGATCAGATGGACTTATGATTTTAGGCGAATCAGCCGGCCGCAGGTCCGGAGGCGGAAGGGGAGGAGTCTCTTTCGGCTTTTTGAGCTGTTCGATCTGGAGGATAAGAGAAGATATCCTAGCCGGTTCCGGGGCCGCCTGGCCGGAGGCGGATTCGGTGAGCAGGAGATTGATAATGTCCAGAGATAAGTGAAGGACGTCAAATATCTCAGGCGACAGTTGTAGCTCGCCTTTTCTCAATAAGGCAAATACACTTTCAATGGCCTGACATATGTTCTCTATATCCCCAAGATTAACCGTCCGGGCCGCGCCCTTGAGGCTATGGGCTTCTCGAAACACCTCTTCGATGAGTGTTTGTTGTCTTTCCTGATCAGAGGAGGTCTCATACTCCATTAAGCAAGAGGCCATGGCGTTGAGACGTTCTTCTGCTTCGGCCTTGAACGCGGCGCGGAGTTTTATCAGGAATTCTTCTTCATTCATAGCAGTCCCTACGGCCCGGAATAATCCAACGAGTAGACTGAATTTGGATAGATGGTGACATCGCGGGGTCCCAATCGATTGCTACTGGTTGCTTGTTGAAGATAATCGGCAACCTGCGACGAGTACCCGGTAGCCGGCGATTTAGACTTTGAATCTGCCGGCCAGATTTCGCAGATGCCGCCCCATTTCTTCTAAACTTCTGATGGCGCTTTCTAAATTTCTGGCGACATCAACGTTTTGGATCCCGGCTTCTTTGATGTTGTCTATGGCAATGGACAATTGATCCATCCCGGCCAATTGCTCTCTACTTGAAGCGGCGATTTGGATGGCGCTTTGAGCCGATTCGGCCAGATTACCGGCCAAGGATTCTATGGCCTGGCCGGCCTGTGACGATAAGCTCACTCCGGCTTCCACCGCTTTACTCCCGCGTTCCGTGGCCATGATGGCGGCACTGGTGGCTTTTTGAATCTCGCCCAATATGTTCTTGACCTGGGTAGTGGCTTCTTTTGATCTTTCCGCCAGGGATTTTACCTCCTGGGCGACCACGGAAAAGCCTTTGCCGTGCTCTCCGGCCTTGGCTGCTTCAATAGAAGCATTGACCGAGAGAAGATTGGATTGATCGGCCAGGTCGTTTACCGTGCTGATGATTTCGCCGATACTCTGGGTTTGTTCACTCAGTTTCATTATACTTTCAGCGACATATTCCATTTCATCGGCGATATGTTTCATTCCGTCGGCTGCCTCCAGGGTGGCTTTTCGGCCGCTGTCCGCAATTTGCGCCACCCGTTCCGATCTGGTCATGACCTGTTCCGCTTTATCATTAGAAAGCTGCGCCGTGTGCCGTAGTTCTTCGGCTGCAGTGGTCATCTCGGTCAAAGAGGTGGATGATTCTGCGGCATTGGCACTCAGTTGAGTTGCCGTGGCCGAAATTTGGCGGGATGATTCGGCCACCTCACCGGAGTCGAACGTAATGTTCTTTATTATTTCCTGAAGGTTTTCTAAAAACTTGTTAAACCAATGCGCCAGAGCGCCCACTTCATCTTGGCTGGTCACTTTTAGCCTGGCTGTCAGATCGCCTTCGCCTTCAACCACGTCTTTCATCCCGGCCACCACTTGCCTGATCGGCCTGGTCACCATCAGAGACAGGAAAACAGCCAAGAATATCCCGCAGAATCCGGCAATAGTGCTGGAGATGGCGACCAGTCGTAATGTCTGGTCATTTTCTTCGTGTAGTTTCACTCCCAGTTCATCCTGTTCTTTCTTGAACGAGATCCTGAGGTCTTTGAGGATTTCTTCGATACTGGCTCCGATGTGAATTTGGGTATCTTTAGCCAGCATGTTCTTATCAATCGTGATTTTAAGCAGCGACTCCAAGACAGTGGTGTATTCCTTTACTGTTTGGAATATCCTGGTCAATGCTTCCCGACGGCTGGGAGTGTCCGCCGCTTTCTCAAGCTGGTCGAGGTACTCATTGGCTTTTGTCAGTTCGGCGTGACTCAGATCTGCTTCCTTCTGCTCTCCGGAATCGATGAACTTGACCGCGTGGAACCTGGTTAACAAAAAATGCCGCAGAACCTGGCTGCAAGAGAAGACGGCGGCCTGGTCCTTGTTCTTAAAAGCAGAGGACATAAGATCGGCAATATGGCTTTCGATATCCGAACCATGGGCGGCCGCAGTGGTCAGCCGCTCTTTGGACTGTTTCGACAAAGTTACCACAGCGTCCAGAACCTTTGTATTTTCGTTAAGTTTTTCCTCGGCCGCGGCGACCTTAGCCAGTAGGGTCGGGTTTTTCAATTCACTCTTGGCTTCACGAATGAGGTCATTAATCTTTTTGAGATGTTCTTTGTAATGTTGAATATGAGCTTCATTCTCCGTGATGACATAGTCCTTTACGTTGACCTGGGCGTTGATCGCTTCGGCCTGAAGACGAGTGCATATGCTTGTTTTTCTGGCCATATCCCGATATGACTCGAACCCGGCCTTCATATTGCCCAATCCATGCCAGGACACCTGGGAAGAAACCGCGAACAAAAGAATCACCAACCCAAAGCCGCCGGCGATTTTGGCCCGTAAGTTCAACCTCTGGATCATGTTATCCTTCTCCTTTATCTCGATTGTGGTTCGATCGTGTTCGACAGGCACGGCCGTCTGAAATTGAAATTTCACATTCCTGGTTTAACCGGGTCAAAAAGGCGACGCAGAATGTTTTCAATCCGCAATCCCGATCAAATTTTTTCATGGATGATGATCTTGGGATCCGTCAATATCTTTTTTCCGTCAAGGACGATTATCCTGTCTCCGGTTACGCCCAGGAAATACTCTGCCTTGACCCCGGTAAGGGTGGGCAGGGAAGGTTGCAGGGTATCGGTCGGGATCAATTTGACCCCCAGGATACTGTCGGCCAGAAGGCCGAATTCCATGTCGCCGTCGCGAAGCACGATCACCCGGTTCAAATTGGTCAGTCCGACTTCAGGAAGCCCGATCAGTTTTTTGATATCCAGCACGGAGATAATTCGGCCTCGGGCGTTGAAAATGCCCAGGACAAATGGCGGCGTTTGGGGCAGCGGCGTCAGATCTTTAAGTGGAAAGACTTCAACCACGTGGGTTAGTTCAACAGCATATCTTTCCTGGCCTAAATAGAATCCTACCACTTCCAGATAGTCCCGGGCTTTTTCCGGTTCGGTCATCTCCTGAGCCAGGCGCCTGGCGCGCTCTTTTAGAATAACCCTTTCCTGCTCCGGGTTGGGTTCGAATCCCTTCAGAACGGCAGCCTGGACAGCTCTGAGCCGGGCCCGGAGATCTTCCCAAATTCGGCCATGGCTTTGATCCATCTTATCATCATAGTCAAATTTTTTCATCATAATCATTCACCGGGAATCATTGATCGGACTAGATTGACCAGATGACCAACCGTCAGGCCGTCGGAATAGGGCAGGACGTCTTCATCGTTCATGGATTTCAGCAACGCCAAAGCGGTTTGAAAATGTCTCAGAGAATCATTGAGTTTGCCAAGGCCTCTGGTGATATGCCCCATGGCCACATGGGCCAGGACAAACCCTGGGTCGAGGTAAGTAGCTTGTTTCAAAGCCTTAATTGATTCATCAGGCAGACCTTGTTCCTGCAAGATGGAAGACAGGAGATAGTAATTCGCCGGGTTCAACTTTTCGGCCTGGATCGCTTTCCGGCACCAGTCGTCAGCTTCGGTTAGTCTTCCGGCGTCGGCACACACTCGGGCTTGGCCGGCTAAGGAAAGCGCGTTCAGGGAAACAGGTTGATCCTTCGGGAGAGCTGCCTGGATATCTGCTAGATTCACAAGCTTTATTGGTTTCGACGCGTCCCGGCCGGTCTCTTCCTCGAGCCGTCTGACCGCTTGCGGGCGGCGGTCCTTCGGTTGCCCCGGCTTTCCTCCATCATAATCTTTTATTACATCGGATTGTGTGTTTTTTGTCCGGAGCTGATCAGAAAGTTTGCCGGCCGCAAAAGAACACGCTGGATCTGTTTGGTTCGGGACGGTCTTTCTAAAAACAGTTACGCCGGAAAAATTGACCGGGTCTAATCCTGAGTTACGGGCGAAATCACCTTCACTCGGGCTTAACACCAGCCAGCCACCTGGGGCCAACGAACGGCAGAAACGGGTAACCACCTGAGCCCGTGGTTCATCTGCGAAATACATGAGCACATTGCGGCATAGGATCACATCCATTCTTTCCGTATCGCTCAGAGGGGACGGGTAGGTCCGGTCAACCAGATTGAGGCGGCTGAAATAGACCATTTTTCTGATATCGGGGGATATCTCAAAACGGGAATCGTCGTCCCGGCGGAAGTATTTTTGTTTCAGGTGATCCGGCAGTGCTCGGAACGACCAGGCTGAATATATTCCCCGGCGGGCTTTTTGGAGAAATCGTTCATTGATATCGGTAGCCAGAATATTGATTCTCCAGTTTTTCGGGGCGGGGATGGCCTGATCAAGGGCTATGGCCAGGGAATACGGCTCTTCACCGGTGCAACATCCGGCGCTCCAGACCCGGAGATGTCTGATCCGTCCCCGGCGGGACATAACGATTTGAGGAATAATGTGATTTTCAAGAGCCTGAAATAATTTTTTGTCTCTGAAAAAGTAGGTTTCCCCGATTGTCAGGTGGTGGGTCAGAACACTAAGCAGTTCGTGAGACAGTTCTTCCGACATGATCAGGTGAATAAACGATGAGACATCATTAAAACCTAAGTCTTCAGCCGCCGCCGTCACCCCTCTGACAAGTTCTTGGCGACGTTTATGGGGAAAATGTAGACCGAGAATAGAGCTGATGAAGTCACTGAAACCGGAAATAAGGTGATCTGGAATTTCAGTCCTGGTCATGATCACTGGCCTTGAAGATGTTCTTGAACAGATGGCGGGTTATAATCTTCGCCGGCTGCAAACAACTTGTTCAGATCATAAAATAACATGGCCTCATTATTTATCTTGCCGACCCCTTCGAGGTAGTCTTCCAGTTTGGGAAAAATGTCCCGGCCTTCCTTAATGTTTTCCGGGGGAAGCTGGAAAACGCCTAATACTTCATCCACCAGGAAAGCCATTGTTCTCTTCGAGGTATTGGCAATGATGATCCTATCGGTCAGAATCATGCCGCGATTCGGTAGGCTGAATCGTTGCCGAATATCCAGGACCGGAATAATTCGCCCCTGAACATTGATCAGACCCGACACCAATTCCGGTGCTTCAGGCACGGAAATCAATTCCACTGCTCGAACGACTCGTTCCACGGCAGAGAGTTGAATCCCGTAATGACGCCCATCAAGGGAAAAGACCAGGAGTTGATAAGGTGGCTTCATAACCTGTCCAGTTTCCTCTATTCAATGCAATCCCGCATGGATAAGTCCGATTAATCCGGCCAGCAAAAAATTTGACTCCACCAGTCCTTCAAAGATGACTCCCGGCCTGGGTCCGTGCCTGTCGTATCTCCTTAGATATCCCCAGACAAACAGCGGGCAAGGCAACAGTTGCAAACACAATGGCCATTCCGACGAGAAGAAGGCCGCCGAAACCAGCCAGAGGAACAGAATTCCGGTCAGGTAGTTTAACAATGTCCTTGTCTTATCCTCTCCTAAGGCAATTGCCAGAGTTTCTTGCCCGACTATCAGGTCGCCTTGCATATCGATCAGGTCAAAAAAAGCCGACCGGATGAACACCAGTAAAAAAATGGCCCCAAAGGCGATAAAGGTATCTTGGGAGACGTGCCCATGTCGTCCTATGGCCGGGACAAGGCAAATCACGGTCGCCCAGGCCATTGAAATGAGTAAAGTCTTGGACCCGGGGATATCCTTTAGTTTGGTGTATCGTGATAATCCTAATGATTCTAGTATGTTATGTGGAACAATCTGAATCCCGTAAAGCAATCCCAGCGCGCTCATCACCGCCAACAAAATAAACGGTCCTAAGCCCAGCCCCCAGACCAGCACCAAG
>JADFXY010000098.1:0-12560 GCA_015233355.1 Deltaproteobacteria bacterium
TTGCCAGCAAGCCATCCTGACCTCTTCGGGAAACATGGGAAACTGCCGGACCAGCCCGCAGGACCGGCAATGAACCAGTTGCCTTCCTGATTTTTTTAATAATTTCCTAAAGGACCCGTGCCCACACAGGGGACAAACAGCACCATCTTCATTCATCTTAAGATTCACTTGTCGCCGCCATAAGCCGGCATGGCTGAGGAATAACCTATACCGTGAAAGGTTATATTGTCCCTTTCCGAGAAGGCACAGGGCCAACACACTCTAAGATTTCTCTATGCTTCTCCGCCTCCACGGCGTTGTACTTTTTCCTTCAATTATGGGACGCTGGTATTTGTTTTGTCAACCCATCGTCCCATAAGGAATATTGATCATCTTCATAGGAAGGCCCCCACGGGTGACAAATTTTGTCAGACAGGTTCCCATTTTTGTTCAAAGCACATCGGGGCGGGCGGGTAAACCGTGGTCGAACAGGTTCATCGTTGGTCGAAATAAGAAGTTCAAATGATAAATTTGCCTGAGCCGGCTTTTTCGCACTGTTAACCCGGCCATGGCACACCGCCTGCGGATGCTTATACGTTCGTCTAATCATGATGTTCTAACGAAGAATTTACCCTGGTTTCCGTTTCCCCACTTTTGACATGATGATGGCACACTTCCTGCAGCTATAATAAAGAAAAAAAATGAAGATGAGAATTTTGTCAGCCGGGCGCTTTTGGAGTTATTCGCGGCGGAGACAAACGGAAAATGATAAAGGTCCGGTAATTGTTGGCAATATTTTTTGGACAAATAACTTAACGAGCCAGTTCAGGAGACCAACAATGATGACAAAAGTCAATAGCCACAATGGTTTTACCTTGATCGAATTGATGATCGTGATCGCCATCATCGGTATTTTGGCGGCGATTGCCGTTCCACAATTCGCGGCTTACAAGATCAATGCCAACAATGCCGCCGCGGAAACCGACGTGCGGAACCTCCAGACCGAATGCGAAGGCGTCTATGCGGAATGCGACTCTTATCCAAACGCAGTTGCAGTGACCACCGGACCGGCGACCATGACTCTGACAACGCCTGGGGGGGCTTGTCCCTCGCCCCCTCGAGAGTTCCAATTGTCCAAATACGTCGTGATAATTCTTAGTAACTAAGTGCGCCACAGCCTCTCCCACACTTTAGTGTGGGACGGTTTCTATGGGATCCTCACCTGCGGCTGTCAACTCGCTAAGCTCTACCGGTTGACAGCCTCCCGCTGTGGGCACACGTTTGGTCATACCTAAGCCAAGTTCGGCCTTAGACCAACCAATCTCCTCACATCAAAAAGCGCTGCACGACAAATTCTCGTCTCCTTCCTTAGGAACATTATAAATACGTTAAAATTTTTCCGCATCATTCATGGTGTGCTTTTTCCGGCAATTATATTACGTTATTATTTTTTCGTGAAGCCGGCCGGAAAGGAAATATCGGTCATTTTCAAGGGAACGCCCGGGCGGGTGACAAATTTTGTCAAATAGTTTCCGTTTTTTGTTCCAAGCACACAGGGCGGGTAAACAAAATGTGGTTCACACTGTTCCATCGTTCCTCTAATAGGATGTTCTAACAATGAATTTGTCCAGATTTGCTTTCCCCTCACTTTGACTGGACGATGGCACGCTTCATGCAGTCATAATTAAGACAAATAAAGAGTTAACAAAAGATTTCTGCCGGATGACACTTTTTGAATTATTCGAAGCAAGACAAAGGGAGGTGATAAAGGCCTGGTAATCATTATCAGTATTGCTTAGACACATAACTTAACGACTGAATTCAGGAGGACCAACAATGATTACAAAAGTCAAGAACCACAAAGGTTTTACCTTGATCGAATTGATGATCGTTATCGCCATCATCGGTATCTTGGCGGCGATCGCCATTCCCCAATTCGCTGCTTACAAGATCAGCGCCAACAATGCCGCCGCTGAAAGCGACGTGCGGAACCTCCAGACCGAAGCCGAAGCCATCTATGCGGACTGCGACTCTTACCCGGATACCGTTACCATCGCCGCCGGGGGCTCGGGAGCTTTGTTGATAGCCGGTAGTAGCCCAGTTTGTCCCAACCCGGCTCGAAGTTTTCAATGTTCCAAGAACGTCGCTATCAGTTATTCCGCTAGTTGATGTTCCAACTTGCCCCAACCCGGCTCGGAAGTTCCAACTGGTTAGGAACATGGAGATGTCACAGAATAGCGACTTATCGGGTCGTGGGTAATGCGGAAGCTTTTCAGAAATCGTGGTATTCAGCCTTTACTATAGGAGGGTGCAAATGAAGAAGATAACAATAGTTCTGACCGTAATCGGCTTGTTGGCCGGGATCGCCACCTTTGCCTTTTCGGTGAATCTGGGCTACGGCATCGCTGGGGCCCATAGCGATGGGACTAAAATGTGGAAATGTAGCACAGCGTCTCCGACACTTTGGTATACTACGTGCGCCAAGGGAACCACTCCTTCTGCAATCACTTCGACAACCACTACCGGTTGATGGCATCCCGCTGTCGGCAGCCCATTTTGGCAAATATTAACAAAGATTCGATGTAAAACTTACCTACCTCTTCAGCTCAAGGGGTAGGTAAGTTAAGTTTTATGATATACAGTTTGCCGCTTTTGTAAATCCGAACAACCCAGACACTGAAGATAGGCCGCTAAGCACAACACTAATCATGATCATGTCATTAATGTACGTTGACTCAGAGGTCCTGCAGAGGTATTAGAAACAACAATCGTTATGCCTTTCAGAGATATTTCTACCTTCCTCCAGGTGTACCTCATGGCAGACAGGACAAATGGTGGCCATCGAATTTGAAAACCTGACTAAGGTTTACCAGACAGGGTTAAGAAAAAAAACAGTTACGGCCCTGACCAATTTCTCCCTATCCGTCGAAGAAGGAGAAGTTTTCGGTTTTCTTGGCCTTAACGGGGCTGGAAAATCCACCGTAATTAAAATTTTACTGGGCCTGATTAGACCCACCAGAGGCAACGCCACAATCTTCGGACAACCCGGCAGTGATCCGGCGGCACGGCATCGCATCGGTTTCTTACCAGAAAATCCTTACCTCTACGACCATCTCAACCCCAATGAGCTCATCTCTTTCGCCGCAGGCGTAGCCGGAAAGAATCACCATCAGGTTATCAGCCGGGGCCGGGAGCTACTTGAGCGTTTCAGTCTGACAGAAGTTATGACACAACCCGTACGGCTTCTCTCCAAAGGGATGACCCAGAAGATGGGCTTCATTATGGCCATCATTCATGATCCGGATGTGATAATTTTGGATGAACCGATGAATGGTCTCGATCCCCTGGGGCGTCGTATTGTGGCTGATATCATCATCGAACTGCAAGCCCGGTCCAAAACCGTTTTCTTCACCTCCCATATTCTTAATGACGTTAGTCGGCTGTGCAGACGGGTGGCCATCATCCACCGGGGCAGTCTTCATTATCTGGGAAGGGTCGATGAACTTTACGACGGCGCATTTCGCTATCGCATCCGATTGAAGGGACCGGTGTCCGAATTAACCGGCATTTCAGCCACTATTACGGGGAATATGGAATCCTCGGAGTTGCTCTGTCCCCAGGAAGAACTTATCCCGACCATTGAACAAATCAACAAAGCCAAGCTGATGATTCTCTCGATTGAACCGGAACGGGAAGAGCTGGAGGATGTCTTTATCAGGATTGTCACAGAAGGACAAAATGAACCGATTTCCTAACATCTACCACCTGGCTGTGATAACCTTTAAAGAAGGTATCCGCGACCGGGCGCTTATCGGCGTGTTCATCATCAGCCTGGTCATGATGGTTATGAATGTCGCCTTCATTAGCTTCTTCATGCGGGATTTGGGTAAGGTATCGGTTGATTTGGGCCTGTCCACCGTTTCTTTGGCCGGGCTCGTCCTGGTCTTGTTTATTGGGCTCAATCTGATCAGCAAGGATCTGGATAAAAAAACCATCTTCCTCATCTTGAGCCGTTCCATTTCCCGGACCCAATATCTCTTAGGGAAATTCGCCGGGCTGATGGGGCTTATCATTATGTCCATGGCCATTATCGGCCTGATTTCATTTTTGTCTGTTTTGCTGATCAAATCATTCCTGGCCGGGGTTTTCTTCGCCAAAAGTTTTTCCTGGTGGACCTTCTTTTTGGCTTGGGGGATGTCGGTGGTGTCGTTGATGACCCTGACGGCGGTGGGCTTCTTGTTTTGCACCTTGACGTCTCACGCTTTTGTGGCCATGGTCATTACCTCCATGGTCTATTTGATCGGCCAGACTCTACCCCATATTCAAGAGCTGGTCCTGGCCCGGCAACAGGTTCTAAAAGTATCCGCCAGCTTGAAAATTATTATCCAGATTCTATATTATATTATGCCCAATTTCAGCCTGTTCGATTTCAAGCTTCAGGCCGCCCACGGGTTACCGGTGGAACCGGGTCACATCCTCTGGGCCGTCGTTTACGGCCTGGTTTACACCACAGTTTGCCTCTGGCTGGCGGATCTTGTTTTTAAGAAAAAGGAATTCGTCTAATGAACTGGCGGTGGGCAATCCTGATCGTTATCCTCCTGGCTGTTCAAGCCATAAGCCTGACGAAGTTAAGGGTATATTATAAGCAGACGGAAGACATCCAACGCACCATTCCATTACCGCCGGAAAATTTCCTGAAACTCATCAGGATGGAATTTAGCGGGTTGTTGTCGGACGTTATCTTCATCCAGGCCCAGGAGACGCTAGGAAACCGCAAGACCAGGGAGATAACCCCAGAGGCTTCCAGTCTGGTGATGGCCTTGATTGAGCGGACCGTGGCCATCGATCCATATTTTCTTGACCCCTACTACCTGGCCCAGGCGTTCGTCTGGTATTCCAAAGGCCCCGATGAGATCAGACGAATCAACCAGTTGTTGATCACCGGGGCGGAATACCGCACCTGGGACCCGGATTTGCTTTTCTATGCAGGATTCAACCATTATTTCTTCTTAAGAGAATACCGGCGAGCAGGTGACTTGTTTAGTCAAGCCGCTAAAATACACGGGGGATGGGCTGGGCTGGCCGGCCTGGCCGCTAAAATGTACCAGCGGGGTCGTGACACTTTAACCGGTATTGCCTTGCTCAAGGGTATGCTCCTCAAGACAACTGATAAAGAAATTCGGCAATACCTCGAAGCCAGGCTAGACCAGTATCAAAAAATGTATTACCTGGAATCAGCAGCTAAAATCTACCAAGAAAAATTTCTGGTTCCACCTCGGCAAATCGAGGAATTGGTCGCCGCCGATATCATTCCATCCATTCCCGTCCTCCCTAAAGGACAAAAATTTTATCTGGATATCCAAGGTAATGTCGACATTGAAAAAGAAGCTGCTCCTAAAAGCAAGAACACTGACAAGTAGCTCCATATTCCTCCCGTACGCCCTGATCACACTCATAGCCGCCATTGCCTACGCCCCGTCTTTCCGCGTCCCATTCATATTTGACGATATAACAAACATTTGTGACAAGACTATAATCTATAATCCGGGAACCCTGAAGGATTTCTTCTTCTTGTCCAACCGGCCGGTGGCCGATTTGGTCTCCTGGTTTAATTACCAGACGGCCTACCTGAATGTAACATGGTATCATCTCACCAACCTGGCCATCTACTTGATTACCGGATTTATCCTTTTCCATATCTTAGTTAAAACGATTTACCGGGAAGGACTGCTGGGGCGGTTGGGAAGCCGGCGAGACTGGGTCGCGGTTATCCTGACCCTCCTTTTCATGGTCCTGCCGGTCCATACCCAGGCCATTACCTACATCGTCCAGGGTCGCATGACCGGCCTGGCCACCATGTTCTATTTGGCCGGCCTGGCTTTGTTTCTGGCCGGAGTGGAGCGCCGAGGCTGCAGAAGCCGGCTTTATTACCTGGGTTCCTGGGTTAGTTTGCTGCTGGCCATGGGGAGCAAAGAGATCGCTATCACTGCCCCGGCCATGATTTTATTGTATGATTTATTTTTCGTCTCCAAATGGGACCGGTCACGCCTGGCCGGGCGCAAATGGGTTCACCTGGCGCTGTTTTCAACCATTGGGTACGTTATCTGGCTTCAGTTCCATTTTAATTATGGCCCATCCGTCGGAGTGGGACTAAAGGAGGCTTCTTCGGCTTCCGGGACGATCAGCGTTAAACCATTTAACTATTTGATAAGCCAATTTGAAATAATCCTATATTACCTTAAGCTACTGATCTGGCCCACCGGTCTTAGATTGGATTATTATTGGCTACCAGCCAAAAATCTATCCGAGTTCAGAGTCTGGGGTAGCTTCCTCCTCATTCTCGGCGCGGTCATCTTCGCGGTCAGGTTATCCAAGCGAAACCGGTTAATGTCATTTGGCATCTTCTGGTATTTTATTACGTTATCACCCGAGTCCAGCTTTATCCCCCTGGCCGATCTCGTTTTTGAACACCGAGTCTATCTGCCGTCGGTGGGGTTTATTCTTTTTCTGGCCGGGTTGGCCGATGAACTGCTCAAGTTGCCGGCCGTGATAAGACGTCCCAAGATGGTATTGACATCGGTCATCTTGATCCTGGCCATCTATGCCGGGCTGACTTTTTCCAGGAACCAGGAGTGGACCGACCCGTTGGCCATCTGGGAAGATAACGTGACTAAGGCTCCCGGTCTTTTTCGTCCACTGGCCAATTTGGGGGCGGCCTATCTTGTCCAGAATCGGGTTGAAGATGCCCGGCGGACTACGGAACAGGCCTTATCCGTAAGGCCCCATTCCGTCCCGTTGTCAAATCTGAGTGTGATCTATAATCGTCTGGGCCAACCACAACGAGCCAAGGCTCTACTTGAGCAGGCCCTAAAGATAAGCCCTAATAACGCCAGTGCATTGACCAATATAGCCCAGATAATGCATGAGCAAGGCCAGACCATGCAAGCCATTGAGTTAGTGAAAAGAGCCATAAAGAATGAACCAGGGTTAACCAACGGTTATGTCGCCCTGGCCAGGATGTGGATGGCCCTGGGATCCGGTGAAAAAGCTGTGGCTGTGCTCCGTCGGGCCCTCCTGGAGAAACCCAAAAATCATTTCATCTTAGACGAGTTAGGCCATACATACAAAGACATGGGGCTGATTTCGCAAGCCAGGGAAAATTTTTTGAAAGCTATTAAGATCAAGCCCGATTTCAAGGAGAGCGGGGTCGCCTTAATTGACATCTATAGGTCTGAGGGTGATGCCCTCTCCGCCGTGAAGGAATATCTGACGTTGTTGGACTGGATGCCGGAAGACGCCGACGTCCTCAGTGGACTGGGGGCAGTGTATATTGCCATGTATGAACTTCCTCAGGCCGAAAAAGTCTTGCTCAAGGCTTATAAGTTGCATCCGGATCATCAAGAAACGATTTACAACCTGGGAACATTATATTTCACGCTGGGTCAACTCAATCTGGCAACAGAATTTTATACAAAGGCCTTAACTCAGGTTAGTGCCCAGGAAAAACTTGGCGAAGTTCTCAATGCCTTGGGATTGTGCTATCTGCACACTGACCGGCCAAAAGAGTCTCTGGGCTACTTTGCCGAATCCGTTGAGATTTGTCCTGACAATTCTGAAACCCACTTCAACTACGCTTTGGCCGCCAGTATCTTAAACGATTACCAGATTGCCTCAAAAGAATATCGGCTGGCCCTGGATCTCAACCCGAATCACCAAGGAGCTAACCAAAACCTGGGGATCATTTATAGCGACTACCTGCACGACCCGGTTCTGGCCAAAAAATACCTCCAGCGCGCCCTGGCCCTGGCCGCCCCCGGCCCGGATACGGAGGCAGTCAAAAAATTGCTCCGGCAACTGGAAGTCCATGCCCAAGAAGCCGGATCCACTCTTTAGCCCCCTCCAAAAAGCCTACACGCTGCACCAGAGCTGAATCCCCAATGTTGTTGAATGAAGGAACGGAATGGATAATCGGATACGGCTTTATAGTCATCCGATTTTAAAACCTAGCATTTGTGGGCGACACCTTTGTAATACTTCAGACGCTCGCCTGGCTAAACTGGCAACGAAGCCCCTAAATGAGTGCTTTAGTTGTTTGAGGTCATTCCAGCAGTAATTATACGATAGGACTTCCTTTGACCAACGGATGAAGTACTCGCAGGCATTCATCTTCGGGCTATATGGCGGCAGGCGGTGTTCATGAATTTTCATTTTAACTATCGCCGCTTGAACCTTCTTTGTGTTGTGCCATGAGGCATTGTCCCACACCAGGTCGATACGGTATCCTGGAAGCTTTTCTTTGATCTTGAGAAGGAAATGAATTGATTGATGTTGGGTAAAGCGATCCACTTGCATGGAGAAAACCTTTCCCAAAGGGCGGACCACGGCGGCATAGAAAAGGATTTTTTTCTTCCCCGGCGATATTGATTCAACCTCTGCGGGGACCCCTTTAAGGAACCAGCCTTTGCGTGGCAGGGCGTCTTGTTCTATCTTGCCCTCGTCAACGTAGACGGTGACCGCCCGATGACAACGAGTCGCCTCCAGTTCCTCAAGATCAGCGGCAAATTCTTCTTGTTTTTCAGGGTCTGCCTTTAAGAATTTCTTGGTCGGAACCTTATAACTGAGCCCTAATTTGTGAAGGTACTTTCTGGCCGTGTCTTGATGCAGTCTCACTCTAAAAGTTTTTTTAACGAATGATACTACCATCTTGGCGGTCCAACGACCATTTTTTATTCCGAGAACTCTGGGGTGCTGTTTCACTGCTTGGCCAAGCGCCTCCAATTGGGGGTCGGAAAGAAGGCGTGTTTGCCTTCCACGCCATCTTGGGGCCAATCCTGCCAACCCTTCCTGATTAAACTGTTGAACCCAGGAAGCGATGGTAGCTCGATTTTTCTCAAGTTTTTTGGCTACCTTGGTTGCTGGTAGGCCCGACGCTATAAGGTGCAGACTCATCAATCGGGTTCTGATTACTCTGCCTGATTCGTCAAGGCTTTTTCTCAACAGAGAAGTAGCGGTTTCGCCCCATTTGGGATCGATTCTTAACATGACGGGACCTCCTGATGTTATTGGTGGTCCCTATGATTAAACTATCATCCTAGAAAAGTCTAGTTTTGATCTAATAATTATTTAAGTTATATATTATATGTTGATCTACCACAGTGAATGACAATACAAAATGTTAGAAATCAAAATCGGACGACTATATCATCTTCCCATCAGTCGTATTCACCACGAAATGATTCGCTATATTATCGATAAGGAAATAGAAAACAAAAAAGATAACACGGTGAATGACCAGGCCACCCCCAAAACAGATGACCAGGTCCTCCTAAGCGCGAGGGAAATAGAAAATAACACTATGAATGACTGGGTCCTCCGGCGAGGTGCGATAGTCGCCTTCTGTTTTTATAATTTGGTTAATGCAAAAGAATATAAAGCAGGCAGTAACAATACCCTACAAAAGGGTAACAATAAGAATTTACTTAAAAAATTCTTGGACATAGCTTATAAGCCGGCAAAAAATAGCCCGGAGGACAAAAGGGTTGGGGATATCGGTATACCCAAGCGGTTGGGTGGGTTTGCCGGGTTGGGTTCTTCAGACGCATTGGTGGTGATCAAAGAGCTATCTTTGCGGGCCGCAGTCGGCTTGGCCTTGGCGGATCGGGTTAAATTCGACGATAAAGGGCTTATACCTGAAAATGGAAGCAGATTGCCTTTATTCTTCTCTCCCGCCCAGATCACAGGGAGGGTCGTCTGGCTAACTAATGAAAAAGACAACGCCGGTGTAGCCACAAGAAACCAAAATAGCTTAAATAAAAATTGCCCGTTGGAAGGCTTTTTTAAAAGCACCGCCGATAACAAATTCAGCGACTTTTTATTTTGTGAACTAGAGTGGAAGCAGAAGCCGGAAAAAGACTCCCATAAGGCTAACGGAGGCTCTTCTCAGGGCACGCCGTCCCCAAATGGCGATTCATCCCTTTTGACATTAAAAGAAGCGCTCATACGTGTTCAAAAGGCTCTGTGCCCCATCGTAGAGAAATTTAAATTGAAAAAAGATCACTTCCTGTTCATAGAGGTCATCGGCCGGCCATCTCTGATTATTCTGATCAAAGGTTTTAAGTCATTGAATATTGTTCATGAGGTACACTCGGCCCTTAACGACTTGGCCCAAGACATTAGCTTGACTCCATTCTTCACATCTGAATCCACCTGCAAGGTATTTAAAGACGAGGAGCCAAAGGAGAAACCAGAATACACCGTTAAGAGGGTTAGTCGGATGGTTAACGTGTTGCCCTCAAACAGTCACGGCGAGATAACGACTCCTGACGGGGCGGAATGTTACTACACCGGTGGCGGCTTCAACTTGATTTTTCACTGGAATCAGGACAAAAACAAGACACTTACGCTAGGAAACTTGTTTGAAGAGTACCAGAAGTTATTGCAATACTCCAATGTGCGCCGGGGACAAAATAATGTTGTTTGGAAAAAAGAGGAATATACCAATACGACTGATGGTACAAGCCAGCCGGCTGACCAACCGGCTGACCAACCGGCTGGCCCATAACCCGGCCGCCTCTACCCAGGGCGTTGCCCCGGTCTAACCTAGTGCGCCCCGTTGGGGCTTAATCGGAATGGTCTATTTTATAGAAATTCGCCGGATGCCCGGTCAACACGCAACATGTAACGAGCAACAAGTAACCAGCAACATGCAACATGCAACACGCAACGAGCAACCCTCAATGTGGTTTTATGATCAAGCTTTCCGGGATCAGTTCCAACAGGCGGAGGCGGGCTTCTCCGATGGTCAAGGGCAGGCCGTTAATGGGAACGCCGTCGTATTCTTTCATTTTGTGGAGCAAGGAGGCGATATAGGGGAGGCGCAAGCCGGCCAGGCTGATCATCTCATGATCGCAGAAAATTTCTTCCGCCGGTCCTTGTTTCAGCACCGCGCCGTGGCGCAGGACATAGATGCGGTCGGCAAAGAGGGGCAACAGGTCGACTGAATGGGTGGCTAAGATGATGGTCACGCCGTGCTCTTTGTTGAGCTTGTGCAGGAGCCGCATCATCAAGGCTTCCCCGGCCGGATCCAGACCGGCGGTGGGTTCGTCGAGGATGAGGGTGGCCGGACGCATGGCCATGATTCCCGCCACCGAGACCCGCTTTTGCTCGCCGAAACTGAGATGGTGAATGGCCCGGTGACGCAGTTCGGACGCGGCCACGGATTCTAAAGCTTCCGTCACTCGTTGCTGGACCTCGGCCTCGGTCAGGCCCAGATGGCGGACGCCGTAGGCCACATCTTCTTCAACCGTGGAGGCGAACAACTGATCCACCGGATTTTGGAGGACCAGGCCGACCGACTGATACAGCTCTTTTTTGGGTATCTTCCGGATATTCCGGCCATTAATATGCACCGTGCCCTGGTCCGGATTGAACAACCCGATCAACACCTTAATCAGGGTGGTCTTGCCGGAGCCGTTGGAGGCCAGCATGGCCACGAATTCTCCGGTGGCGGCAAAGAAGTCCACCCGGTCTAAGGCCCTGGTTCCTTCCTGGTAGGTATAAGACAAGTTTTTAGCTTCAACGGCAAGTGTCAAAATAACTCTCGGATTACGTGTTATGACATGAATCGATGATTGGCGGGATCAAGGCCGCGCCGCCGTGGATGATTATTCAACTTTGGTCTGGTGCAAGGTCTCTATAAATTCGTCCATGCTCCCGACCAGGACGGCTTGCTTGAACAATGTGTCAATCCGGCTCAGGTTAACCAGTTCGTGAATGACCTTGGAGACATCCGGGGACACTTTACCAAACCGGATTTCCAGGATTGCTACCACATCCTTCTGGGCTCTTTGCAGCTCACCCTGCGGCTTCCCCTGGACAATGCCCTTCCAGACACCTTCTTTGATGCCTTCCTGGACGCCCGTCTCAAATATATCTTTGCCAATGTCATACACTTTATCGAACCGGTCTTCCAGGGCTTCCATGACTTCTTTCCGGGCCTTTTCCAACTCGCCTATCAGCTTGGCTTGTAGGCGACCCCGCTGGAGGCCGCGTTCGTAACCAGCCTGAAATAATTCTTGGCCGGCGACGGTATCGGCTAAGTCAAAGTTTAACATGGCCACAACCTCCTCTCTGGTTGGGTGAAACGCTCCGTAACCGATCAGCTTAACGGGTGGTGCAAGGCCGCCTCAAATTCATCGATGCTCTTGACCAATACGGCCTGCCGATGCAAGGCATCGAGGAGGCTTGGATCAAACAGTTCCTCAACGGCGTCAATGATTTCAACGGGCACGCGGCCGAATCTGATTTTCAGTATTTCGATCACGTACTTCTGGGCGTTTTGCAGCTCACCCATTTTATAAATATCCTGGCCGGCGACGGTATCGGCTAAGTCAAAATCTAACATGGCCACAACCTCCTCTCTGGTTAACTGACGAAATCTATTGAGCAAAAATAAGGCCAGGAGATCCACCTGGTCATGAGATTGTTCTTCTGGATAAATCTTCCGAACCAGGTCTCCCCAGGCGTGCGCCCGTTCGCCCAATTCCTTTTTGTCCATGTTCTTTGGACAGGTATAAGGAGCC
>JADFXY010000099.1:0-12526 GCA_015233355.1 Deltaproteobacteria bacterium
TTCCAGACATCTTTTTATTTGTGTTCCACTCTTAATCTGGTTTAATATAACAAGATAAAATTTCAATCTATAATCAAAGACAGTTTTCGTGGCCCGACCGACGGCGACCCTTGAGCCGGCCATAATTCGTCGGGTCTTTCATAGCAAAGCCTTAAGCACCCGGCAAACTGGCGGCCAATAATGTACTGTATTCATCTAAACCATGAATCAGCAGGGAGGCTTTATGAAGCAAGTGAGCTTTAGAACCAAGTTGTTGGGTACTCTCATCCCTATCGCCGTACTTACCATCGGAGCATTGTCGATCTTGTCTTACCGGGCGGCCTATAAAGGCATAATGCTTCAGCAAGAGGCCAATATGCAGAGCATGGTAAACAAGACCATCGATGAACTGGCCGTCTGGGACATGGATCGGGAAAGAGAATCGTCTTTGTTGGCCCAGACCGGTGTTTTCCAGGCCGCCTGTCAGGGCAAGCGGATGGATGAGGCTCGGGAAAGGCTGGTATCAATCCATAAAGCCTCACCTTTTTACGAAAACGTGTTCTTGGCCGATACCGGGGGCAAGCTGTTCATGGATTCCATCGGCGGTAAGTCTGTGGGGGTGGAATTAACCAAGCTCCCAGGGTATGCAGCCAACGAAGAAAAAGCCCGGCAGGGTCAACTTTGGATCAGTGATGTCCAACAGTCCCCGGCCACAGGTAGACCTGTGATTCTGATCACCGCGCCGATCCAGGTTGACGGGAAATATGTAGGTATCATGGGCACCCCGATTGAACTGCTGAACTTCTCGGACTCATTCATAACTAAGATCAAAATCGGGAAAAGCGGCTACATGTTCATGTTGGATGCCAAAGGAACAGCCCTGGCCCACCCCGACAAACAAAATATTCTGAAAACAAACCTGGCCGAACAAGAATTGGGACGCAACATGCTGGCCCAAAAAAACGGATCATTGACCTACAACTGGCAAGGAGAAGAAAAAATCGCCTATTTCGCGACCTATGCCTCGAAGGGCTGGTTGCTCGCGGCCACAGTCAATAAGTCTGATTTCATCGAGCCGGTCAAAGACATTAAGAATCTCTCGATTACGCTCGGAGGATTGGCGGTTGTCCTGCTCACCCTCATAATCTGGTTGATTTCCAGCAGTGCCTTCAAAGTCATCAGCCGATCCGTCGTCGGTTTAAATGCCGGCAGTGACCAGGTGGCGACCGCCTCCACTCAAGTGTCTATGGCCAGTCAGTCCCTGGCTGAGGGGACTTCCACCCAAGCGGCTTCGATTGAGCAGACTTCTTCTTCCCTAGAGCAGATGTCATCCATGACCAGGCGCAATGCTGATAACGCCAATATCGCGAATAATTTGATGAAAGAGACAAAAGAGATCGTCGCCGAGGCGAATACCTCCATGTCCCACCTGACCTCATCAATGGGAGAGATTACGAAGGCCAGCGACGAGACGTCAAAAATTATCAAAACAATCGACGAAATCGCCTTCCAGACAAACTTGCTGGCTCTTAACGCCGCGGTAGAAGCAGCCCGGGCCGGTGAGGCGGGAGCCGGATTCGCGGTAGTGGCCAACGAAGTCCGGAATTTAGCCATGCGGGCGGCCGAGGCAGCCAAGAATACAGCCGGCTTAATCGAAGACACGACTAAGAAAGTCAAAGACGGCTCAGACCTGGTCCTAAAAACAAACCAGGTATTCAACCATGTGTCTGAAAAGGCATCCAAAGTCGCTGAATTAGTCGGTGAAATCGCCGCAGCTTCGACGGAACAAGCCCAGGGCATTGACCAGGTCGGCCGGGCAGTGGCCGAGATGGAGAAAGTGACCCAACAAAATGCGGCCACAGCCGAGGAGTCTGCGGCGGCTTCCGAAGAAATGACTGCTCAGGCTTTATCCATGAGAGGCATTGTGACGGAGCTCGCGTCCATAATAGGCGGTATGCGGCAAGAAGAAATAATCCCAAAACCCAAGTCAACCCGAAGCGAACCAATTCCGGCCGCCCGGCGAATCCCTATGGGAACTTCGGCCAGGTCGTTAGTTCCATCCGGGGTGGCTAAAGGAACTGATAGCCCCAGGCACCGGAAGGAAGCCCGGCCGGAGCAAGTAATCCCGATGGATCAAGACGATTTCAAAGACTTCTGATCTCAATGCAGCTCTTAACTGGAATATAAATCTTGGGAGGTTATTTTTCCGGATGGTCTTTCGGGACAGCCGTGGTCTAAACTAGAAAAACAGACTCCCGCCCCGCAGTTCTACATTTTTAAGACTCCGGTACAATAGCTTCCGGGGAATCATCTGGGGAAATCATCTTCCGCTCAAGGAGTTCACCGATAAATTTCAAGACCTCAGGTTGAATAACTTCCTTCGGAGCATCGAATTCTTCGGACAGTTCTTGAATTATCGCGGCCAAATCCCTTTTCCCGTCCAGTTTACACCAGATGGAGTGTCCGGTCCTGTTCATCCTGAAAAACTCACCGTCATCTCCACCAACTCCGGAGACGGTAGGCACAATAATCAGTTCGCCCTCTATCAAGTGGCAGGCCACGTGTTCAGACACCCGGTTAATAGCACTCAATTGTGAAGACATCGATATCCTTTCATGTACCTCGGCAAGATTGTCAGGTGAACGATCACCCGCCAAAACCCCGAATCCGGCATAATTTTGATTAATTCAAACATCTGGTAAACCCGCCCCAAACCCTGTGTCGGCCGAGTGAAAATCCGCCGGCGTTCCCAGCCTGGCATCCGGTTAGGGATATTGGGCGATTAACCCATTGAGGGACTCATGGTGGACATTTTTGCCCGGCCCCCGCTGGATGCACTTAACAAAGGAGCTACAATCAAGGACCGAATATGAGTACCCTTTTGCCACCACTTCTTCAATGAGATCATAGGCCAGCCCTCCGTCATAGAGGTGTATCTCATGGCACTGATATATCTCGGCGTCCGGAAGTACTTCGAGAATACGTGTTATATTGGCTTTTGTCAGCTCAATCTCGCCCAAGTTAAGGTGCCTCACCCCAAGATCATGTAATACTGGCAACATGGCAAAAAGTTTGGTCCGATGGGGAGGCCAGGTTGGTGTCTCCACCGTCACGGCTTGAAAATAGCGTGTGGCTTCTTCTAGGTGCCGTAAAACCTGGTTGGAAAAATCCGAAGCCCCGAGGTGAAACCGAATCTCGTTGAATCCCAGGTCCTTCAATTGCCGCAAGATGCTCTTGGTGGCCAGGAGCCCATTGGTGTAAAGATAATACCAGGGCTTTCCCTGCATTCTCGGCTCGATTTCCTTGAATATCTGCATATACTCTTCAATAACGGGAAGGTAGAGAAGTGGTTCGCCGCCTCCGCTGAAGCTGACCGACTGCGGGGCATAGCCTGGAGCATAAGAGTCTTTATAGAGCTTGGACTTGATTCGGATGCGGTCTTCCCTGGTCGGCTCCTTATTGCCCCGGCCAAAACAGTAGACGCAATCCAAAATACACTTCGCCCCACAGAGAATGTTTCTCCGGAATGGATCTGGTTGAAAACAGCCTAAGCATCCAGGCGAAATTGGGCCGACGTGGGCGCAATGTCCGGAGGCGTGGAGTTCAAGACTCGGAATCCTTTTTTGTCTTTCGAACTTGCGGGAATAAGCCTCTTGTATTGAGAGCATCTTCATGTTGTTATTCTGCCTTGGTGGGATCATTCCGGTCAGGTCCGGGACAAAGGTTTCGACAAAAAGTCTGGAAAACCCGGTTAGAATCGATCGAACCGGCCTTCAAATCCATTTTTCCACTTCTCCATGGCCTTGCGATAAGATTCCGTAGTTGCACTGGATCTATTATAGTTCAAAGCTGAATTGCCCTTAACACAATACCGGCACAAGTCACTCTCCAGAGTGGGCCAATTTTCTTCAAATATTAGAGGGTATTCATATCTGGCGTAATGCGGCAGGTAAAGCAATCGGGCAATGGCGGCACAGTTACCGTTCGGCCAGTAACCATAGGTATTCAATAGACTGCCGCAAGCCCTGGGAACATAGCATTCTTTCCAGTGCATTCCCATATCCACCGGGGCGATAAACACGCCTCTGAACGTGTCTTCCTTGCCTGGCCAGGCCACCTGAAATCGGATTCTTCCGCTCTCGAATAGGGGGGATATCTCGGGATCGTTCATGACGTTCTTGAACCGTTCATGGCGGAAGATAATTCCATTCGTGACGATGACAATCGTGTCGAGCCTGTCTTCGGCCATAAGTTCATAATAAAGCTTAGACAGGAAAGTATCGGCCTGAGGATGCAGTAACGGTTCACCACCCAGCATCCGGATTTGATGGAGATGAACGTTATTGACTTTTACCTGGTGGATAAACTTGTCGAGCTGGTACTCAGTCATGTCGGCGTCTTTATGATACGGAAGAAAGTCGAGATGGCAATGCCGGTTGCATCGGTCGCACCTCAGGTTGCACCGGTAGGTAATCTCGAGCTGGATGATCGTCACCCGGCCGCGCATGGGAGTTGTTTGAATATTTTCTTCCACTTTTTGACACCCTAATGAGAACATCATTTTATTCAGGGGTCCGGAGGAACACCAGATGATAAACAATCAGGATGCCGAAGCCCGTGAGGCGAAGATAATCGCCCCAAAGTTTAACAAAAAACGGCAGAGCCGAATCCTTTCTTCGGCAGACAGATCGCCGGGGAGCTCCACAGGGGTAAACATGGCTGACTCACAGATGTAATCCATGATCGGTTTCAATTCCATACGCAAGCCGATCTCTCTCTGGCCGACTCTCAGCTTCAGAAAACCATAGCTTTGTTCCACTACCCAAGATTCCGCCTCAAGTCGTCTGAGTTTAGACTCGAAGCAGAGGTTTTCCAGATCTTCCACCGATGGAAATCGAATCTCCTCTGGGCGTGGTCCTGCCTTTGACGTTTCCCGCGGCAGTTCAGAAACAATATTGGGCAGAGATATCCGGTCTCGCATTTTGCCATACAGGTCAAGGAGAGCATCAGGTATCACGGCCTGAGCCGGGCTATCCAGCGCCAATCCAACCGGAACGGTCTCGCGGAAATTTTCGCAGCCGGCCGCCTCGGCCTTTAAGGCAAGGATGAGCACATCCAACCAGCAGAGGGGGTGAACCCCAATGGTCAACCCCAAGGAAGACTCTGCATCGCTATTGACCGGATTATGCCAGAATCCTCTCGGCATATACAGAAATTCGCCTTGATTAAGGACAATGTCCATGATAGGTTCTTTGTCGTAGATGGCGGGCCTCCCGGTTTTCGGGTCAAGACCGCTATCCATCGGCATGCCGAAGTATGGGACGCGCACATCCGGCTCATATACCTGCCATCTCTTGCTTCCTTCCACCTGAATATTGAATTCGTCATGGGTGTCGCGGTGGCAACCTATGTAGGATCTTCCCGGAGAAAGATAGGCGTTGACATTCACCTGGCCTGATATACGCCCCTGCAGATCCTGTCCTAGTCGTTTTGTCAGGTGGAAGATTCGATTACTGTCGTCCTGGATATGATTCAGCACCAGAGAAACAGCGTTCACGCTCTTGGCTATCATGCGATAATTAAATCCGGGAGCGTCCCGGTCAAAGAGAACCTCCTGGGGGACCATCCTATACTTGATGGCCATTTTAACTTTGTCATTCCACCCTTCAAGGGGTGCGGAGAATCGCAAAATATCGTGGATATCATGAGTGGAAAAAAGCGTCTGATAGTAACCGCGGTTGCTGCGGGGGACGTACAGGGGTTTCTTGCCCCAATAGCCACTAAAAAACTCCTCAACCGAAACCGGATGAATCAACGAGGCGAGATTAGCTTCAAAAGCCGGCACTTGGCTACTCCTTTAGGGTTGGGAAGATAGATATCAAACAGTCGTAATTGTCTGAGAATCAAATTCCACCTCAGGACTAAAGCAGCAGATAGACCATAACGATCTGTTAATATCAGGAATCATCTAATGAAAATCATTAGCCACCCGTATGCTTCTAATGACATTCTCCCTTTTCCCATCAGGCTTTTCTCCGTGGGTGAACGATTTTTGATAGAATGGGGCCTACCGGAAACCGGGGATGCGTTAACAGATACTCCATTTATGAAGGAGCTCCGAGAAAAAAACGCCGTAGCGCAAATAGGCGGGCGCAGCTTTACTCCTCTTCTGGCCCTGGCCGAATTTGGGGCTGAGTTCAAGGCCCTGGCCCCGGCCTTGTTTATTTTTCATGCCACCCGCTGTGGTTCGACCCTGTTGGCGCGCATGATCGAATCACATGGCGCAAATCGCGTGTTCATTGAACCCAGATCGGTCATTACCCTGCTTTTGAACCTTCCATCGTCTCGGGAGCTTGAGTTGAAGTCCGATCTGATTCGCTCCCTTATCGGCGCCTATGGCCTTGGGGCCCCGTCCGGACAAAAAAAACTGGTCTTTAAATTCGCCAGTGCGTGCAATTTTCACATAGAGGCTCTTAAGGCGGCATTCCCTGATACGCCCTGCGTGTTTCTATACCGTGATCCGGTTGAAATCCTGGTCTCGCTCGTCACGGAACCCGCGACATGGTTATATGAAAATGGGGCTGAAATCCTCAGCCACATACTGCCCCATTTAAAAAACGAGCTGAAAAACTCCAGCATAGAACATCTTAGCTGCCGGTACCTGGAACGGATCTTCCGCCATATGCTGGAACAGGCGGACGGCTCTTTAAAATTAATCAATTATACGGAATTACCACAGGCTGGGATCGATCTTGCCCGAGACTTCCTGGGTTGTGACATCCAGGAGGAATGTCGGGATATTCTCGGCCGGCATTCAAAAAAGCCAGGTGAGCTTTTTGTGCCGGACACGGACCGGAAGCGGCGCCTTGCCTCTCCTATGGTGCTGGAACTGGCTGAAAACTATCTCATCCCCCTGTACCGGGCACTTGAAAAAAAGAGAATCGCAGCTTTAACGACTTTTCTTTAGCCTCACCTGCAGACACACGTCAAGGAGTCCGGCTTACAATTACGATCATTCCCCTGGCCAGCAAGTCCGATAGGAAATCCATCACGTCTTTCATACAGCTCTCCATATCCACAGCATATCTTTCGCCCAGCCATAGGCACAGGCTGCTGATGGACCGTGGCTCGGCGATGTTTTCCCAGATAATCCGGCCGACGGGATCCAGGCAATGCCCCTGTCCGCCGTAATGCGGCGCAATAAGAAGCGTCCCGTCCAGCATAGCCGAGTAAACACCGGCGGCATGGACGATCACATTGTCTTGAGTCAGTGTTGTAGATGCTTTCACGGCATTACCTTCTTAGGTGCAGCCAGTTCCTCTCTGGCCCACTTCAGGAAAAAGAGCACGTTGATCCCTCTCATCACCATCAGCCAGGTCGGATCGAAGCCACGCCACCCCTCCCATGTTTCAGGAGGAGAGGCTGACCGGGCGTACTTTTTTACCTTTTTTACGTCAACATAGGTTCTGACAAAATCCCAGAGACCGGAGTCCGATTCAAAATCACGCAAGATATCCAAGGCCTCCTGCCGGGAATGCCGAAGCCTTCTGAAAAAATCCGGTGAAAATGGTCCCTTTGTCTTACGCCACTGAATTTCGGAAGGAAGAATGCCTGCCATTCCGGCCCGGATAAGATATCGCTTCCAGCCATGGCGTATCTTCATGTCGCCAGGCGTGGCCAGGCAAAACTCGATCAGCCGCTTGTTGGCAAACGGAGACCTCACTTCCTGCTCTTCAGGGCGGGTGTTCCACGAACCTGGGATACTGGTGTTCATAATGACCAGGCACATCTGCCGCCTTGCATTTGGGATGGCCTGGTCCGGGAAATAGAGAAACTCCGGAAGGGTAATACCCACTTTGGCCATAGCTTGAGCAAAGAACTCTGGTTGAGCCACGAGACTCTCTTCAAAAGATACGGGGCCGATCCCCTTTATGCGGGCATGCCATACGGCGATGCGATCCGGCAACAGCGGCTTAGCAACTTGTCCCCATAACAGCCTGAGATACGATCTGTCTTCCACTTTGGCCATTTCCCGCAGTGCGGCGGCCAGTTTGATCCATTTGCCCGTGACGGCAAGCTCCGCGAAATATGCTTCACCGTGAGTGGAAGGACCGAGTTCTCCTTTGTTGCCGCAGAGGGTCACCCGAACCCCATCTTCCTGGACAGCGTCCTGGAATGCCGAATACATATAGAAGTAGTTATTAAGCCGCGGGTCTCCACTTTGCTCTACCGCCTTCTGGATATACATATAGAGCCCTGCCAGAGGCGGATGGACATAGCGGACGGGTATCTTTTCCTGATTCTTGACGATATCTATATATTGGCGCTCATCTCTTTCCGGTCCCGGATATCCTTCGGGCAGCACCGAGGCGATGGCTGTTAAGCGTTGCCCTTTTTCCCGGAGCAATCGGGCCGCAACACAAGCGATGGAAGACGAGTCAAGTCCACCGCTCAATAACGAGGCGATCGGGAACCGGGATCTCAAGCAACCCCGAACTGCGTCGAAGAACAGGCCCCTAAACTGATCAATGTACTCGCCCTCCGATTTCAAAATTATTTCACGATCCGGATCTGGTGCCCAATATTTCCTTTTTCTGATGGCGTCGGCGGTAATGGTTAGCGTGGTAGCCGCCGGCATGAGCCTGACACCATCAAAACAGGTAGCTTCAAGGTCCCGTAAATATTTGGGCAGAAAGGCGACTTGGGCCAATCCCACCTCGTCAAGTCGAAAGGACAAATAGGGGTGGGCTAAAATGCCTTTGATATCGGAGGAGAAGGCCAGCATTTTCGGTGTACAGTAAAGGTAAAGACTTTTGCTGCCCAGCGCGTCCACCGCGCAAACAAGCCGCTGATTTCGTTCATCCCAGATAACGAAGGTGTAACTCCCCTCCAGATATTCGGGACACGCTTCACCCCATCGTTCATACGCCAGCAGGATGAGCCGGCTGTCCGGCATGTCTGAGCCCCGGGCCGGGGGGATGTGCAACCTGGAGAATACCTCTTCCCGATTGTCGATGCGGGCGTTGGCCGCGATTACAGTTCTATTGAGATGGTCCTTGAACCGCAGGTTTTCATGAACTGATTCCGGAGTGATATGAAGCATCTGCAAACCTAGTCCCACATGCGCATTAGACCAGATGTGGGAACCGTCCTTCCCCAGGTGTGATAAAGCGGCCATCATAGCCTTCAGGGCATCCGGCTCAAGGGGTTGGCTGTCCCGATTGAATATTCCACAGATGGCGCTCACGTCTCTTCACCTAAATTTATCATCTCCACGGGCGGCACTGTGGCTGCCGTTCGGATCATGGGAGCGGTTGTCCGGGCAGGTGTATTTTGGACATACCGCAGGATATCGTCGGCGATTTTTTCAAAAAGAAAGCCGTCTTGTGGCAGAGAGATCATGAATGTCGGCACCCTTGAAGCCATTGCGTTGGCAAAACAAAGAAAGTCGAGCTTGTTGCCAAAATAGTTGATCAGCCTTCTCCGGTAAGTGTGCCGATACAACTGGTCCAGAGTATCCATTCTAGTGATGGGAGTGATCGAATAATCCGGCCTGGTTTCGGTTGCGAGCACCAGGATCAGGGCCAGCCGGGCCTTGTGCCGGCAAATGTGATTTTCCGGCGCCAACCAGAATTTACGGTCTTGGATGCCGGGCACCGGGATTAGATCGGCAATGGACGCTCCGATCATATGCGCGGTGGTCTCACGAATTTTTAAATGGATTGCACCGGGATGAACGAAAGGCAACCCTTTGTCTTGAAAGGTTACCACACAGATGTCGTCGGCCATGATGTGCCAACCGCGCATGAATAATGCCGCGGCCAGGGTCGTCTTGCCGCTTCCTTTATCGCCTAAAATTATCAAGCCGGTGCCGTTCTGCACCATGGCATTACCGTGCAAGGGAAACATTTTCCGCTGGTGGAGCAACCCGCCTAAAGGCGATCCGAGCAGGCGAACCCGAAGCACAGCCGATTCGGCATTTTGATCTCTGTGGATCAAGATTTCCCGGCCTTCCGAAACCAGATATCTGCCGATATCCTCGCTAAAGAAGAGCACCCGTTCTTTGGTTACCTGCCTGGTGGGAGATGTCTCTAGGGCGTTAGAGAGGCTTAAGGGGACGTCTCCATATCGGAAGAATACGTGTGGAGGCCCTGAGCCGGGCAAAAACTGGGGG
Source organism: Deltaproteobacteria bacterium (assembly GCA_015233355.1). Classification (GTDB taxonomy): domain Bacteria; phylum Desulfobacterota; class JADFXK01; order JADFXK01; family JADFXK01; genus JADFXK01. The sequence goes on from JADFXY010000099.1 coordinate 10,154, forward strand.
CATGACATGGAAGACGAAATGTTAATTCCAAACGCTCTGTAACGTTTCGGATATTCAAAGCTTTCCGGCATCAATATCTTTCATTTGTCCGTAACGCGAAAAACTCCGCCTGATCTGGATCAAGTTAAGAAAATTTTCAATTAGACGCCAGATGCGGCCGGCCACGGGATCAAGTGCGTAGTACTCACCTTTTTCGATACTCATCATCACCGTCTCTCCAGCCATTTCACCGGCGAGCAAACCTTCCTCTCGGCAGACGGTGGAGTCGGCTCCAAATAATTGACCTTCAGGCATAGATAAGATCCACACTTTTTGTCGGCCGGCCATGGTCAGCTATGTTGACTATCTGCCGTGCCCCCATCACTACCAGAAGATGGATTATAGCTGGTCAGCGAACATGATAAGGGGACGATTACGGGTGAGGTCCATTTCTCCTTCCCGTTCTCTTGGCCGGCCTTTGCCAAATTCTCTTGGCCGTTTTCAGTATGTGTTCGCTCATTTTCCATCATGATTTTGCTTCATTGCTAATTGTGGTCCAATGTCATTGACTTAAGGTGCCGTGCGTATTGTAACCATATCCCCAGGGTGGCGCTTCGCTGACCCTGGGCTAAATTGGGTAACCCCTCCGGGGTATTAGGACGGTGGCCTGGTCAATGGTGAGCTTAGCCCCGGCAATGAATTTTCAAGGCAAATCATCTCGTCCCGGTTGGCGAAACCCATTTCCCCGTAGGGGAAAAACAATCTAGCCCAGCGACTGTGTTCGCTTGTCAAGAAAAATTTAAGCGGTCCTCCATTCTGTTTTGTTTTTTACCATCGAATTGAGGATAATCAGTACCTTCCGCATACAGGCAGTCAGGGCTATCTTTTTGCTCTTTCCGGCGGCCACAAGGCGCTGATAGAAGGTTTTAATAGCAGGGTTATGTTGGGAAGCTGAAAGTGAAGCCATGTATAAGATGCTTCGCACCATCCCTCGCCCTCCCTTGATAACCTGTTTTCGCCTCGCTTTTCCACTCTCGTTTTTAAACGGAGCGAGGCCAACCAGGGCGGTAATTTTCTTGTTGGAGAGTGTACCGAGCTCGGGCAAGAGACCAATCAGGTCAGCCGATACGGTTGGCCCTACACCCTTCATCCCGGTGAGGAGATTGCGTTTTTCTTCCCACGCCGGCTGTTGGCGGATGAAGGTGTCAGTTTCACCCTCAATTTCATCAAGTTGCGCCCTGAGATAATTCAGGTGAAGTTGAATTTTTTCCTTTATCCGCAACGGGACACACTGGAGCCGATTACTTTCCATTGTAATCATTGCGGAAATCTGACGTCGCCGGGTGATTAGAGCCGCCAACTCATCCTGCGCTGAGTCCGGGATGGGCCTTAGCTCCGGGTTGATGACCTCGGCATAATGCGCCAAAATCTTCGCATCGACCTTATCGGTCTTGGCTAATTGGCCAATAGCCTTAGCAAAGTCTCTGGCGAACTTGGCGTTTACTCTCACCACCGGCAACTTGGCGGCAGCCAGAGCGGCGAAAACCAAAGACTCATAACCACCTGTTGCCTCCAGAACTATCTTTTCTGGGTGGAGGGCGATCAGTTTTTCTGCTAACTGATCAACTTCAGATTGGTCGTTCTTAACCAGCAAAGTTTCACCGGTGGGGCGGATAAACACATCCAGTTTGCTCTTGGAAATATCGATGCCCACAAACATTTTTTCCATGTTCCCTTGTCCTCCCGTCCTTGTTATTCGGGCTTGGTTAGCCCATGCGACTGTTCGGGTTCATATAAGGGGATCGTGGCGACCTGGCTGGGCTACAGTCTCGGGGACCGGACTTCAGGGTCAGACGGTCTACCACGACCAAAACAGAACCAACTATGGAAAACTATTGTAACATTGTTCCACAAATTATGAGGTGATGCAATAACCGGCCAGAAGAAGATCCGTGCCTTCGGCCACTTAGAGTAGCATGGCCCGAGCTTGCGTCAAGGCCAGGCCCTGCGGGTCGGCTTCGCCGAGCCTTGACTCAACCTCTTTGGCCATGCTCTTCGGGAATTGGCCGACGGCGACGGAATGGCTCTTAACCTCTGGCTCGGGAATTATAATTGGGAGTTTTCTTCGATTCCCAAAACCTGGCTCTATCATACAAGGGTCAGCGAAGCGCCACCCTGGGTGATGCGAAAACCAAACCGGAAATCTTAACTCAATGACATTGACCTGCAACTCGCAACACGTAACACGTAACCCGCAACACGTAACCCAATGTCATTAACTTAAGGTCAAGCGGGCTCATCTGTTGGTGGAAGACAAAAAAAGTTGCGAGCCCACTTGACCGTTAGTTGTACAAAACAATTTTCTTATTTCTTGGCACACTTTTCTATTGAAAA
>JADFXY010000009.1:0-26661 GCA_015233355.1 Deltaproteobacteria bacterium
AAGACGCAAAAAGGATCCGGCAGACTCTGGACGAAGCCGCCGCCATCTACATCAAGAACTCCGAAGCCTTCCTGGAAACGCACCTTGATTTGATGAAGAAAGATATCGCCGCCGGACTGAGCGCAACCTTGCTCACGGAGCGGGTGGACAAGATTATTATGGTCAATCAGGTGTCGGACGTGGGGAACCTGGTGAAGCAGACTTATGTCACCTTCCTGGCCACCCGGGACCCCGGTGTCGTCCAAGAGACCTTCAAAAATTTTGAAATCGTTGAAGCCAACATGAACCGGCTGCGGCCGATTACCCGGCGGGAAGCCAACCTCAGGAACATCGACAACATCCTCAAAGCTTCCAGCACTTACAAGAATACCTTAACGGAACTGGTCAGCAATTTCTCGGCTCAAGACGCCCTGGACCGAAAGCGGCGGGAGGTGAGCAACCGGCTCTTGATCGAAGCTAAGGACATGGCGGAAAAGGGGATGTCCGAGACGGTTAAGGCGGCGGGGGCGGCGGCCGTTGCCCTGGTGGCGGTGTCCACGGTGATGGTCCTTGGGCTGCTTATCTCGGTCGTGGCCGGGATCATCATCGCCTTAGGAATTACCCGGAGCATTACCCGGCCGGTCAAGAACACCGTGGCCATGCTCAAGGATATCGCCTTGGGTGAAGGAGATTTAACTAAACAGTTAAAATTGGACCACTTGAATTGCTCTAAGATCATTAACTGCAACCAATCCGGCTGCCCCTCATATGGGAAGGAGACGGCATGTTGGACTGAATCCGGCTCTATGTCCCAAGATCCGAAATGTCCTAAGGTGGTCAGCGGCAGCATCAAAGACTGCACTTACTGCAAGGAAGTCTACCAAAAATCCGTGACCACCGAGTTAGATGAACTGGCCGCCTGGTTTAACTGTTTTGTCCTTAGAATCCGCCGGATGGTCAAACTCATCGCCGACCAGGCGGAGCAATTGAAGACCGCGTCCGGGGTGTTGACGGTTGTTTCCCAAGAAGTGGCCTCCGATGCCGGTCATATGGCCGATAGCTCCCAGTCAACTGCGGCCGGGGCTAAACAGATGCAAAACAATATGAACACCATAGCCGCATCTACGGATGAAGTAACGGCCAGGATGAATACCATCGCCACGGCCATCGAAGAACTGAGCGCCTCATTCAGCGAAGTATCCAAAAACACCCACAGCGCGGCGACGCGGACCGGTGAAGCTGCGGTGCTGGCTGACCAGACCGGTCACATCGTGGATGAACTGAGCAAAAACTCCAGCGAAATTACCTCCATTACCCGAGCCATCGTAGATATTGCAGAACAAACCAAGCTGTTGGCGCTGAATGCCACCATTGAAGCCGCAAGAGCCGGTGAAGCCGGAAAGGGCTTTGCCGTGGTGGCCAACGAAGTCAAGGAACTGGCCAAACAAACCACAGATTCAACGGACAACATCCAAAAGATGATTGACGCCATCCAGATGAACTCTGATAAGGCGGTCAAGAGCATCAACGATATCATCAGCCAGATAAGAGAGATCAACGATATCACCACAACTATCGCCGCGGCCGTGGAAGAGCAGACAGCCGTGAGTTGCGACTTGGCCGAGAATGCCGCTCATTCCGCCACTCTCTCCGGCCAGGCCGCGGATCAGGCCGCCCAAGGTGCGGAAGTCTCCAATCATATTACACAGAATATCGGTCAGGTGGCTCGCTCCGCCGCGGACACCCTGGGCGCGGCCGAAAAGGCCCGGGAGGCAGCCAACCAGGTCTCCGGGGTGGCCGACGGCCTGGGTGCTATGGTGGCCCGCTTTAAGGTCTAGACGAAAGACGATTTCGATTTACGTTCATAACATCTTTCAAGAAAAAGCAGAAACCAAAGCAGCCTTTGCCCGCTGCCGAAAGACAACGATCACCACCTTGTCATTCCGAACGAATGTGAGGAATCTTAAGATTTCTCGCTTCGCTCGAAATGACAAGAGGGAGCCGCGAAGTCCATCACCTTAAGCAAACTGCCTCAATTAATACCATCCCGAAATAGGCCGCTATGGAACTCGAACAAGAATATATTGATCTGTTTCGAGAAATATTTCCGTTAGAAGCTCTTGACGATGATTATATTGAGGCGATCTGTCAAAAATGTCGGACCCGGAGATATGAAGCCGGGAAGATAATCTTTGAAGAGGGCGAAGAAGGGGAAACCTTTTTCATCATTCTGGAGGGAGCGGTAGAAGTCTGGAGGGATTATGGTTCACCCGACCGGGAGCTCTTAAACGTCTGCCGCCGGGGAAATACATTTGGTGAATTAGCCTTAGTGGACGATCTTCCCCGCAGCGCCACCGTGGTGGCCAGAGAAGCCGTGACTCTCCTGTCCATGAGCCGGACCGATTTCATCAGTATTCTTAAAGAACACAGTTCTGCAGCCTTGTCGATCATGGGGTCCGTAACAGCCATTGTCCGGCGGAGCAATCATGTCTTCATCAACCATCTCAGAGAAAAGAACAGGCAACTGGAAAAAGCCTATCAAGACCTGCGGGAAGCACAAGAGGAGCTGCTTCGCGGCGAATGGGCGTTCTTGCCACCTTCCCCCGAAAAAAGCGCACCACCGTCTCTCCTTTCCTCACCGCCATTCTTTCTTACCATATTCGGTAAACCGATCCAAATCTGAGTCGTGATAATAACATAATATAAACTGAGTTCGATGAGTAGGCTAAGTGAATAGGGCCAAAGGCCATTTGTGCCGCCGGATCAACCTATACATCAGGGCGGTGAACTATCAGAAAGAGATCAAAATATACCGACTGATTGGTTGGTGACCTTACGCGATGGGGAATAATTTTGTATGGGCGACTGTTTTAGCAACGGAGCCAAAGAGGTAAGGATGCAGCGGCTCCCCGCCGGCGACGGTTGGTCCGGAACCGGTCGGTGGCCGCATGTGTTCTTTTAAGGCGGGGCTTGGTTCAACATGGGATGGAGATAACAGTTTATCATAACAAGATAAAAATGACTTCCATTCTTACCCGGTACTCGACAATCTTGTTGTCTTCAACGGCCACGCGTTTCTCTACGATCTTAAGCCCGGTGATACCCCGGAGGGTTTTTGAGGCTCGATCAAAACCAACCTTAATGGCTTCCTCAAAACTTATCGGAGAGCTCGCGATGATTTCCGTTACCCTGGCAAGTCTTGATTCCGGCATCTTCCTACCTCCTCTGTTGAATGATTAATTTTACGCAACATATAATACAACTTGACAGATTAGGCAAGAATTAAAGTGGCGGTTCCGTCCATCGCGCCGTGGAACTTAATCTTGAAATCAAACGACTGGAAGCCGCCCTGTCTCAGGTCCGGGGGCGGTTATAGTGGATGAATCCCCATGAAGAAGTTCACGATTGATGGTCCCGCAACCAAATCCGCCGGCCTCCTCCATGAAAACATTGAGCAACTCAAAGCCTTGTTCCCCGAATCCTTCACCGAGGGTAAGATCGACTTCGAGGTGCTCAAACAACTACTCGGCGGTGCGCTGAAAGAGCGGGAGGAGAAATACGGCCGGAAACCGGCATGGGAAACGCCGCGCCCGCCAGATCGCCCTCACCCCACCATTGGGACGCTCCGCCCCGCCCAGTGTTGATCAAGGCGCGCTGACGATGATCGCGGCGGCAGGATAGATGAACTCTTTTTAGAAAACAAGATCGTCGGAGGAATAAACGCAGGGGATCAAAAAAAGACCGGTCCGGGTAGCTCAATCTGTAAACGGGTACGCAACGGAATTGAACGGATTAAATGCATCACCGCCGACCGTGAATTCATTGGCCAGAAGTTTTGTCCCGTACATAGGTCCCGTACATAGTTATGGCATAGCAAATTTTTCGGAAAAAGTCGCGCTTTTTTTTCTCGACTTTTCATTTTGTTAGGCCATTTTGCCATACGAATTAGATGGCCAAAATCAGACGGGCTCGAGACCCCCCGTGAACGTGTACGTTTGGTCTTCCAATTCGGGCCACCGACATTACCAACAAAAGGGAAGGAATGGCCGTTCCATTCGTCAGATACGGCCAAACTTTCCCAGTGAGCGCATTACGTCAGAAGATATCTAATTCCCCATCATCACCAAAATCGGAATAGCCTTGTTCTAAAAGGTATAAACGGATGACCCAATGGCGCTGTCCGCCCACCCTGATTTGAAGGCCTTGGCTTTGATGGTCGTGGTTGTGGCGACGTTGATGGCCACAGAATAAAGAGTGGAGCTGGACGTCGGGTCAGTGCCGTTGGTGGTATACCGGATCGTCGCACCTGCGGTAGCACAGGCAATGGTAACGCTTTTGGCTGTAGTGTAGGTCCCGGACGCAGGAGAAAAGGTCGGCGTGGCCACTGTTCCGGTTACGTTGTAAACACCGCTCGCCACAGGGCTATCCACCCAACCTGTTTTGAAGGCCTTGGCCTTGATGGTCTTGCTGGTATTCAAAGGAACACCGATGGCAGTTGTATATTGGGTGGAGCTGGACGTCGGGGTTGAGCCGTCGGTGGTATACCGGATCGTCGCACTATTGGTACTGGGGCCATTGTAATGCAGGATCGTGCCATTAGCTCCTACACCACCCACAGCAAAGACGTTGCTGCCGGAACTGCCCCAAAAGCCAAATGTTTCATTTATCGTGCTGCTGGACATGGCCGACCAAGCCGTGCCATTGTAATGCAGGATCGTGCCGTTATCGCCGCCGACAAAGACGTCACTGCCGGAACTGCCCCAGACGCTAAAAAGATTACTTGTCGTGCCGCTGGACATGGCCGACCAGGCCGTGCCATCGTAATGCAGGATCGTGCCGCCATTGCCCACGGCGAACACGTTGCTGCCGGAACTGCCCCAAACGCCAAAGAGATTATTTGTTGCCCCGCTGGACATGGCCGACCAGGCCGTGCCATCGTAATGCAGGATCGTCGTGCTGGTATCATTCCCGCCCACGGCAAAGACATCGCTGCCGGAACTGCCCCAAACGCCCGAGAGAGCATTTGTCATGCCGATGGACATGTCCGACCAGGCCGTGCCATCGTAATGCTGGATCGCTCCAATGGCGCTGCCATCGAATAATCTGTCATAGCCCACGCCAAAGACGTTGCTGCCGGAACTGCCCCAAATGCCAAAGAGAGCATTGCTGGACATGCCCGACCAGGCCGTACCATCGTAATGCAGGATCGCTCCAACGCCCACGGCAAAGACGTCGCTGCTGGAATTTCCCCAAACGCGATTGAGTTCAGTTCTCGTTCCGCTAGACATGGCCGACCAAGCCGTGCCATCATAATGCAGGATCGTGCCGTTATCGCCTACAGTGAAGACGTCGCTGCTGGAACTGCCCCAAACGCCTCTGAGCCAACTTGCCGTGCTGAACATGGCCGACCAGTCGGTGGCGTAGGAAATAGTCACGTTTTGGGCCGTAGTGTAGGTCCCGGGCGCAGGAGACAAGGTCGGCGTGGCCACTGTCCCGCCTACGTTATAAACGCCGCTCGCCACAGCGCTGTCCACCCAACCTGTTTTGAAGGCCTTGGCCTTGATGGTCATGTTGGTATTCAAGGGAACACTAATGGCCGTGGTATATTGGGTCGAGCTGGACGTCGGGGTTGAGTTGTCGGTGGTATACCGGATCGTCGCACCGGGGGTGGCGCAGGCAATGGTCACGCTTTGGGCCGTAGTGTAGGTCCCGGCCGCAGGAGACAAGGTCGGCGTGGCCACTGCTCCAGTTACGTTGTAAACGCCGCTTCCCACCGCGCTGTCCACCCAATCTGTTTTGAATGCTTTGGCCTTGATGGTCATGTTGGTATTCAAGGGAACACTGATGGCCGCGGTATATTGAGTCGAGCTGGACGTCGGGTCGGTGCCGTCGATGGTATACCGGATCGCCGACCCCACGGTGGCGCAGGCAATGGTCACGCTTTGGGCCGTTGCGAAAGTCCCGGCCGCAGGAGAAAAGGTCGGCGTGGCCACTGTTCCGGTTACGTTGTAAACACCGCTCGCCACAGCGCTGTCCACCCAACCGGTATTAACTGCCTTGGCCTTGATGGTCATATTTGTATTTAAGGGGATACTGATGGCCGCAGTATATTGGGTCGAGCTGGACGTCGGAGTTGAGCCGTCGGTCGTGTAGTAAATCGTCGCACCCGTGGTGGTGCAGGCAATGGTCACGCTTTGGGCCGTAGTGAAAGTCCCTGCCGCAGGAGAAAAGGTCGGCGTGGCCACTGTTCCGGTTACGTTGTAAACACCGCTCGCCACAGCGCTGTCCGTCCAACCTGTTTTGAAAGCCTTGGCCTTGATGGTCTTGCTGGTATTTAGGGGAACACTGATGGCCGCAGTATATTGGTTGGAGCCGGCCGTCGGGTCTGTGCCATCGGTGGTATACCGGATCGTCGCACCTACGGTGGCACAGGCAATGGTAACGCTTTGGGCCGTAGCGTAGGTTCCGGCCGCAGGAGAAAAGGTCGGCGTGGCCACTGTCCCAAAAATATAAGTAAAATTGGTGCTGCTGCTACATGACCCCTGAGGTGTTGTGATTTGGATGGGCCCGGTGGCACCGGTCCCCACCACCGCCGTAATCTGGGAGTCGCTATTCACTGTAATTGGTGATTGGGCTGCCGTACCCCCAAATGAAACAGCAGTTGTTCCGGAAAAATGGGTTCCGGTGATTGTGACGGCTGTCCCTGATCCACCAGAAGTGGGGTTAAAAGAAATAATAGATGGGGAACTGCCGGTATAATGCAGGATAGTGCCGTTATCGCCCACGGCAAAGACGTCGCTACTGGAACTGCCCCAAACGCCTCGGAGCGGCGTTGCAGTGCCGCTGGACATGGCCGACCAGGCCGTGCCGTTGTAATGTCGGATCATGCCGACCCCGCCCACGGCATAGCCCACGGCAAAGACGTCGCTGCCGGAACTGCCCCAAACACCAAAAAGATTACCTGTCGTGCCGCTGGACATGGCCGACCAGGCCGTCCCATTGTAACGCATGATCGTGCCGACAAGGTCCACAGCAAAGACGCTGCTGCCGGAACTGCCCCAAACGTCAGTGAATTCACTTGTCGCTCCGCTGGACATGGCCGACCAAGCCGTGCCGTTGTAATGCAGGATAGTGCCGTAATCGCCTACGGCAAAGACGTCGCTGCCGGAACTCCCCCAAACGCCAGATAGCGCACTTGTAGTGCCGCTGGACATGGCCGACCAGGCCGTGCCATTGTAATGCAGGATCGTGCCGCCCTCGCCCACGGCAAAATTGCCCCAAATGCCCCAGATAAAACTTGTTGTGCCGCTGGACATGGCCGACCAGGCCGTGCCATTGTAATGCAGGATCGTGCCGCCAGTGCCCACAGCAAAGACGTCGCTGCCGGAACTGCCCCTAACGCCAATGAGCCTCTTTGTCGTGCCGCTGGACATGGCCGACCAGGCCGTGCCATTGTAATGCAGGATCGTGCCGCCATGGCCCACGGCAAAGACGTCGTTGCCGGAACTACCCCAAATGCGATAGAAATCCTCTGTCGTGCCGCTGGACATGGCCGACCAGGCCGTTCCATCGTAATGCATGATCGTGCCGCCAAAACCAACGGCAAAGACGTCGCTGCTGGAACTGCCCCAAACGCCTACGAGATAATTTGTCGTGCCGCTGGGCATGGCCGACCAGGCCGCTCCATCGTAATGCATGATCGTGCCGAGAGGGCCCGCGGCAAAGACGTCGCTGCTGGAACTGCCCCAAACGCCCGTTAGCGTTTTTGTCGTTCCGTCGGACATGGTTGACCAGGCCGTGCCATCGTAATGCAGGATCGTACCGCTATTGCCGCCGGCGGAGCCCACGGCAAAGACGTCGCTGCTGGAACTGCCCCAAACGCCTTCGAGATAACTTGTCGTGCCGCTGGACATGGCCGACCAGGCTGTGCCGTTGTAATGCAGGATTGTGCCGCCTTCGCCCACGGCAAAGACGTTGCTGCCGGAACTGCCCCAAGCGTCCATGAGCCTCTTTGTCGTGCCGCTGGACATGGCCGACCAGTACGTGACCCCCACCGACCGGGCATCGTCTCCGGCTTGATACGAGGTGGCTCGCCCGGTTCCGGCACCTGGACCAGGATAGGCAGAGGCACCAGACTGTGGGGACAGCATTTCGGTCGATCCAGGCACGTCCGTCAGGTTGATTAGTTCGTCTCCGACGACTAATGAGGAAAAAAAGAAAATGCAAAGACAAGATAGGACTGTTAGAGCGTACCTGGCTTTCATGCTTTCTCCCTTCTTTTTGGTTAAAATAGAAGTATCTGGGCAAAAAAACATAATAAGACCGATTGAAGCAGGTGGTGTGACGAAAACCTTGGTTTGGCACAGAGCACAGAATCACCAGATTTGATGGTAACTGGTTATAACTATAGGAAATTTATACATAGATCTGCAGAATGCAAATTACATTCGATCAGATTAGATTTTATTCTGAGGATTTCAATTTGACAAGGGGGATTTAGTGGGGTGATAAAATGGGGATGGGGTATACCCATTGAGGGGCTGTTTCTCTAGCCTGTGACCAAGTTTGATGTCAGGTAAGAGTTGAGGTTGGCCCGGCCCTCACATAACTTGAGCTTCTTACGGATATTCTTTCGGTGAGTCTTGACAGTCTCTATGGAGATAAATAACTGCCGGGCGATTTGCTGGCTGGACAGGCCATTTTTGATCATCATTACGATGCGCAATTCTGTCTGGGTGAGAGAGAATGACAAGCCTCCGCCGCTCTCAAGCTTGGCCACCAGATCGTTCATATACCCGGCCAACATGTCAAATTGAGCCCGGTAATTGGTAAGGTCAGGTTGTTGCTGCAGTTCTTCCACCACCGGCATGACCCGGGACCTGACCAGCAGTGCTAAGCGTTTCTCACTCTCTTTTCTGCTCTGTTCAGTGCTCTTGACTAAAACGGCCAAGGCCTGATTGGTGTTCAACATCTCCTGATTCAATTCTTCCAGTTCGGTTTTAGCAATCTCAAGCTCTTGGTGTTTATGTTTTAACTCATAAGCCGCAGTCTGTAATTCCGACGTTCGTTCTTCCACCTGCCGTTCCAACTTCTGTTGATATTCCAGCAAAAATCTTTCTGCCTGTTGTCGGGCAAGTTGATTGCGGACCCGAACCTGAACGATAGTCAAGTTGAGAGGCTTGGAAATATAGTCCACTGCCCCCAGACTCAACCCTTTGACCTCCTCATCACTACCTGTCTTAGCCGTCAAGAAGATAATGGGGATTTGATCCGTTTGTGGGTCGGCTTTCAACCGGCGACACACCTCATACCCATTCATTTCCGGCATGACAATATCCAACAAGATCAGGTCAGGCGGATGCTTGGAGCGGCAAATAGTCAGGGCGTCCCGGCCGGAGGTGGCAAAGACCACCTGGCAATCATGCTGTAACATCTCACCCAGGGCGGTGATATTTCCCGGGTCATCATCGACGATCAGGATTTTTGGTTTGATCTCCACTTGATCCATATCCTTTAGGTCCTCCATCGGGGAGCTAATCACTTGTTCAAGTATCTGATGCTGATGTCATCACTTACCGACTCAGGCGTCGTCTGGAAACATCTATTTCATCAATCCGCCGGCGAAAGGCCGCAATTTAATTGCTCCAAAGAAAGGTCCAGCAACTGAGCCAGTTCAATGACGGTTTGCCTGGCCTGATGGAAATCCAACCTGTTAATCTGAGATTCCAACCGCCCAATATTTTCTCTAAACAGAGGATGGCCCAACTGCTCCTTGATGTTCTCGAAGCATTTTTTCGCTTCCAGGTCGTTCTCGCACAACTGCCCCATGAGACGTATCAGCAACGGCGTCATCACGGCCGCTGCCGGGTATAAGTCCATGGGCACACCGGACTGGGTAGGAGTGAGGGCCTCAGGTGGGATTATGGTACCCAGGACGTCCCTGACCTGGTGAAAGATTTTTTCTAGTTGCTGTAGGTCCCTATTCTGGTCGTTTTGACTTCCGTGTTTCAGTGCTTGCTCCAACGAGGCCGCGGCCGCGTAGAGTTCGATTGCGGCGCAATTTCCGGCCATCCCTTTGAGATTATGGATTAACCGTTTGGCCGAGTCCAGGTTGTCTTGTTGCAGAGTCTCTCTGATTTCATTCGTCGCGTGGGAATAACTGGTATAAAATCCGCGCCAATAATTGATTAATAGTCGTCTATTGCCTCCCAGTCTGGCCAGCCCTGCGGCCACATCTATTCCTGAGATGGTCTCAGGAAAAGGCGCATCCTGCTTCTCATCTGAAAGTACCGATTGCGGTAGAGACTCCACAGCCCCAGGCTGGGGCTGGATCCACCTTGATAACACGGAGAATAGCCGCTCCACCTCAATGGGTTTGGAGAGATAATCATTCATTCCAGACTCCAGACATCTCTGCGAAACGCCCTGAAGGGCGTGGGCAGTCATGGCGATGATCGGAATCTCACGATTGTCGGGCTTTTGGCGGATTAGCCGACTAGCTTCATAGCCATCCATAATCGGCATTTGCAGATCCATCAAGACCGCATTATATCTGTCTTTGCTAATCATGTTCACGGCTTCGCGACCGTTGTTGGCGACATCCACCTTCAGCCCGGCCCCCAACAGTAGTTCCATGGCCAATTCCTGGTTAAGCAGGTTGTCTTCCACCAGCAGCACCCGCGCCCCATGGAGTTTATTGAAAAGAGACGATTTATCAAGGTCGAATTTGATTTCATTGACGTCTTTCATGGTGCCGCGACCAAAAATGCTTATGATTGTATCAAACAGCAGTGACGGCTTGATGGGTTGGAGCAGCACCGCCTTCACTCCCAGCTCTTGAACCACCCGAGATGTCTCCTCCAGGGCCGAGTTAGACATAAGAATCACCGGGACACAAGCCCCGCAGGTCGTTTGCCGGATCCGGCGAATAATGGACATGCCGTTGGCACCGGACAACTGGACATTGACAATCAGCAACTCCACCCCTGGGCCGTCCTCGGATAACGCCTGTAGGACGGCGGAACCTGAATCCGCGGTCATAGGCGCACAACCAAACCTGAGCAACATCTCCTGAACGCTCTCTCTCACCGCCTGGTCTTTGGCCGCGATCAGCACCTTAACACCTTGCAGTGTCTTCGGTAGGGTGATATTCGAGGCCAGGGGTTGAGAAGGCAGACCAAAGTCCGCGGTGAAATAAAATTCGCTCCCCAGACCAGGTTGGCTCTCAACCCAGATTTCCCCCCCCATAAGTGACACCAGCCGCTTGCAGATAGCCAACCCCAAACCAGTGCCGCCATATTTTCTGGTAATAGAGTCGTCCGCCTGGGTAAAGGGATCAAACAACCGGGGCAGTTCCGGCTCTGAGATGCCGATACCGGAATCCCGGACGCAAAATTTTAACCTGGCCTGCTCAGAGGGTATCCTTTCCATGATGACGTTGACCACTACTCCTCCATGGTGGGTAAACTTGAGCGCGTTGCTGATCAGATTAGTCAGCACCTGTCCCACCCGCATGGGGTCACCGACCAGGACCTCGGGGGTATCGTTGGCCGCCGAAATCACCAAGTTCAGGCCTTTGTCCGCCGCCTGATCTCGAAACATATCAGACAAATTCTCCAGCACTTGGGTCAACCGGAATTCCACCCGTTCCAGCTCAATTTTGTTCGCCTCGACCTTGGAGAAGTCTAAAATATCGTTGATCAGGTGAAGTAGATCGAGGGCGGACTGTCTGGTCTTACTTAAATAGTTACTTTGGCGCGAAGTTAAATCGGTGCGTAAGGCCAGATCTGTAAAGCCGATAATGGCATTTATCGGGGTCCTGATCTCATGGCTCATCATGGCCAGAAATTCAGTTTTGGCCCGATTGGCCGCCTCCGCAGCCTGACGCTCCAATTCCGCTTTTTCCCTTTCTTTCCGTGCCGAAATGTCGATCAAAGAGCCTTCATAACAGAACGTCTGACTATTTGATAGGCGAACTGTTCGGGCAGAAATGGAGGCCCAAAAAATACTGCCATTCCGGCGGAACAGTTGGGTTTCGAATGCGGCCACCTGACCTTCTGTCTGGAGCCGGCGGTTCAATTCTTCTCTATCGCCGGGATGGACATAGAATTGCCAGGTGAAGGGAGTCTCTGGGGACTGAAGCTGAACAGGCCATTCATATCCGATCATCCGGGCCAGAGCGGGATTTGCGTTAATGATTTGCCCCTCCGAAGTAGCCTGGAAAATTCCTTCCAGGGCATTTTCAAAGAGGGATCGATAGTTTTTTTCAGATACCTCCAACTTGCCGTAGAGTTGGGCATTTTGGATAGAAATGGCGGCTTGGGTAGCCAACAATTCCAGCACGGCCACCCGACTGGAGGTGAAGGCTCCGGTGGCCAGACGGTTTTCCAAATACAGCAGACCGGTCAACTGGCCGCGGCGCAAAATGGGCAGACACAATACGGAATGAGGCTTGTGTCGTTTCATGTATTGGTCTTGTGTGAAGGCGCCTTCACTAACCGGGTCATTAAGCAGGATAGTATCTCCGGTTCGGGCGACATAATGCACTACTGCCCCCGATAAATCCGGACAATTTTCTACCATCTGAGGTTCTAACCGGGTATCTTGACCCAAGATTACCTGGGCTTCGACCAGCAGCTCTTGACCATGAGCCAGAATCAGGCATCCTTTATCCGCCCCGGCATTCTCCATGACGATGCTCATTAGCTTTTTCAACAGGTCAGCCAGGACGATTTCACCGGACACGGCCTGAGACGCTTTGACTACTGCGGCTAAGTCAAAATGAGATTGAGTGTTCTGATCCGCTCCCGGCGCATATACCGTCAGCCTGGTAGCCGGTTGGTCAGGTGCAGCGCCCTTGCCCAAAACGGTGGGATACTGCTCCTCCAATTGCCGCACTTTGCCGGCCGCACCCCAGCGTTGATAATGGTAATGGGCTTCCGCCAAATAGACCCGAGCGACCCTGGCGTTTTTTCGGCCCAACCAAAATTTAGCGGCCAACTCATTGGCCAGGGCTTGCAGATGCGTCAGTTCGTTATCTTCAGACGAGCTGATGGCTTGGTCGTAAAGGTTGGCCGCGTCCAGGTCTCGGCCGTCAATCCGGGCCAGTTCCGCTTCCAACATTAAATGCTTGCCCAAGTGATTTTCAGGGCACAAATCGGCCCATTTTTTCACCTTAGGCTGATATTGCACCAGTTTGACCATGAATTCCCCTTGTTCCGCCTGGCTGACCGTTGGATAAAGGGCCGTTAGCGTCAGGGAATGGTAAAACGGATAATCGACCGTGGCCGGTTCAAATTGTAACTGGCCGGCGTGTTTCTCCATACCGGCCAAAGCCTTCCCGGCCTCGACGTAGTCTCCGCATAAATAGGCTACCCATAACTTAAGAAGATAGTATCTGATCGCGGACACACCGTGACGGCCGGTCGTTTCCAGGTACCTGGATTCGTTGAACCCCGGGCCTTCAAAACTTGTCGGGCCGGTGGTCAGGCCCTGGAAACAGTGGTTTACCGCAATCAAAAACGACATTATACCCACACCAAACGAACCTTTATTCTGGCGTATTGTACTTAGGAAAGTTTCGGCCTGGGAGCAACTTTCGCCTAAATTTTTTCCGGAAAAGAAGTCAAAATATGAAATAGTAATCATAGTGTGGTCTTGATAAATGCGATCGCCATGTTCCAGACTGGCTCGATACACTTCTCGCAGCGTGGCAGCGCTTTGTCTTGAAGGCATAACCACAAACCCGATGGCGGCCAGAAGAAAGGTGATTCCATATTTCTTCTCCACGCCCAGTTGATCAGCCAGGTTGTCCGCCACCTGAGCCAGTTGATGGCCCAAATGTTCCTCTTTGAGTAACGGGCTTACGATATATCCGTACCAACAGTAGGCCTGGGGGGCGTAAACGGAGTTCCCATCCCGGAGAGATGTCTCCACCAGAGTGGTTAAAAGTAACAGAGACAATTCAAAATCATAAATGAATGCCGGGATTACGCTCTTGGTCAAGATGCTGAGTTGGGCCAGCTTAATCGGATCAGTCAACATCGGCAAGTCCCGCAGTCCCCCTATCGGGTGGGTAACCAGAAACGATTGGATCCAGTCAATTTTGGTCCTGTGCAGTTGACTAATGACTTCCGGTTCATCTGGAAACACCAATTCCAACGCCTTGGCCGCCTTGAGACCACAGGCCACCGCTTGTTTCAGGTCACCAGCATTGGTGTATCCATCCGCCAGGACTTCATAGATTTTGACCAAATCAAGGTTGTTCTCAGCCTGGTCGGACACGATGGAGAACGTCCGTAATAGTTCTTCAAAATCGCCGTTCACAAAGGCGGACTCGGCCTGCTCCAGATGGAGGTCAAAGGTCAACTGATAATTGGCGGACCAGGTGTCATCCGGAAGCGACTCCAAGCCCGCGGTCAGATATCCCCGTGCCGCGGCAAAGGCGGCCGATTTCTTGGTCTTTCTGGCGGCCTGGAGATTGAGTTCAGCCAGGTTAATTCTCTCCTGCACATTGGTGATCAACTCTTTCCCCACATTCAGGTGATCGACCAACTCTAAGATTCTATCTCCCCGGCCCCTGGGGGAAAGAAGGGACAATAACATTCGGCCTATTCTCAAATGAGTCTCAGCGATGAGTTCCTGGCCGGGCAATGAATAGGCGGCTTGCCGCACCCGGTCGTGAGAAAACTTGTAATTGTTGTATATTAAAGTAGAATCAAAGACGTCCGGATCACTGATCACCATCTCGGAGGCCGGGGCGACCAGGCTTGCCTGCAAAGTAGGCATAAGGTGAAGGTGGACATCACCCGGTGGCTGTCCGGTGATCAGGGACAGGGTGGCCAAATCAAAATCGCTGCCAAGGCACGAGGCCAGGTGCAGAACCTGCCGGACGACCGGGGGCAGGCTCTCCAGTTTGTCGGCCAACATCTCCGCCACATTCTCGGTGAAAGGTGAAGCGGCTATCTTTTCCACGTCCCAATCCCAGTAACGTCGGCGAGAATTAAAGTAGATCAAGCCTTTTTCATGAAGCGTGATCACAAACTGATTAACAAAAAAAGGATTTCCCCCTGTTTTGCGGCCAACCAGGTCAGCCAACGGCGCAATGGAAGGGATGTCTCGGCGAAGTGAATCCATAAGCAATTTGGAAAGATCCGTCTCACTTAGTGGACCCAACGTGATCCGGTGGAGCGACGCACCTTCACATTCCAGACGCT
Source organism: Deltaproteobacteria bacterium (assembly GCA_015233355.1). Taxonomy (GTDB): domain Bacteria; phylum Desulfobacterota; class JADFXK01; order JADFXK01; family JADFXK01; genus JADFXK01. The sequence continues at coordinate 15,195 of JADFXY010000009.1, forward strand.
TAACGGTCAGCATCAAGGGGTGGCTGCCGTCCACCTCATTATCCCGGTAAGCGCCGATTAAGAGTAGCCCGGACAGTTCCTCGGCCGAGACGATATGTTCAATCACTCTTAATGAAGCTGGGTCGGCCCATTGCAAATCGTCTAGGAATATAACCAAGGGATTACTTGGAGAGCAGAACACACTGAGGAGGTTTTGAAAAAGAAAGGTAAAACGATTTTGGGTTTCGGCCGGTCCCAACTCGGGAGCCGGCGGCTGGGGACCAATCACCAATTCCAGCTCCGGGATGATATCGATCATTACCTGTCCCTGAGCGCCCAGGACGGTTAATATTTTTTTCTCCCACATGGATAATCTGATCTGACCCTGAGTCAAGAGATGACACATCAATTCCCGCAGGGCGTTAGTTATGGCCAGGTAGGGAGCGGTTCGTTGCCACTGGTTAAACTTGCCGGAGATGAAAAAGCCGCGGCGTTCAGTCACAGGTTTATATATTTCCCTGACCAACCTGGTCTTGCCAATGCCAGAGTATCCGGACACCAAAGTGAAACACTTGGAGCCGGCCGTAACCCGGTTGTAGGTACCCAAGAGGGCATCTATTTCGTCTTCTCGGCCACATAGAATTTGGCTAGGCTGGAACTGTTCCGGCACGTCTTTTAGGGCCAGGGTAAAACGGACCACCTCATGGTCTGTTCGCCACATCTTAAGGCATTTCTTCAGATCTGCCTTCACTCCCCAGGCGCTCTGGTAGCGATCTTCGGCGTTCTTGGCCAGAAGCTTCATCACCAGGTCGGAGATGACCTGAGGTATAGCGGGGTCATGCTCCTGGGGAGACGACGGAGTCTTGGCCATGTGATTATGGACCAGTTCCATGGGGTCGGAGGTAACAAAGGGGACCTGACCGGTCAACAGTTCATAGAAGGTGGCGCCCAGGGAATAAAGATCGGTCCGATAATCCAGTATGCGGTTCATGCGGCCGGTCTGCTCGGGAGAAATATAAGCCAGGGTGCCTTCCAGAGCCTCGGGAGCCTTGATATCCGGGGTTTCCTTCGACAGAATAGTGGAGATACCGAAATCAATTATTTTTAACCGGCCATTTTGAGGGTTCAAAACGATGTTGGCCGGATTGATGTCTTTATGAGTAACCTTAGCTACATGAACCTGACCCAAGCCGTCGGCGATCTTAATGGCCCAGACCAGGAATTCCTCTATTGACAACTTCCGTCCGGTTATCCAGTCCGCTAATGACTGCGCCCCAAAGTCTTCGAAGACGATGACGGGGGTGTGGCCGTATCTCTCTAAAGCGTATGAACAGATCACTCCGCTCAATTTGAGACCGCGAACGATTTCGTATTCTTGCTTGTATCGGACCAGCTCCGTCAGAGTGGGGTAGTTTTCCTTTAAAACCTTGAGGATAACGGGAATATTGTCATCTTGCCGCATGGCCCGGTAGACACACGAATTGGGGCTTTCATAGAGCTGGTCTATAATCCGATAGCCGGAGATGAACATCATGATGGTCTCCTGATAGCTGGGTCATGAGATCACTTGCCTGTTTCAATCAACTGCCGCATACCGACGTGCTTCCGATTAATCCAGGTGGCTGGATGGCCATAGACCATTCCCCAGGTGGCATGTTGGTCCAGATGATCTATTAATAACGTTTGCCACATACCGTAGCTGCCGAATTCCGGGTGCCAGGCCCAGATGGTTGTTTGGGTGCGATAGAGGCGTCCCTTTTGATCATAATTATCTATCTCCAGGATGTGAAACGTCTCCTTGTCGATATAGGCGATTCGTTTGCCATAGACATATGATTTATCCAACTGGGTCATTTCCAGGACATAGCATGGCCGCCGTTCGAACTTGAGATTATGCCATTCCAGGCCATGCTTGCCTAAATATTCGGCTCCATCCTCGGTATAAGCCGGGACCAAATATTCTCGGTCGGCAATGATATTATACCGGTAAGGATGTTTTTCGGGGGTGATCTTTTGGGACCACATGCCTGAATCTTCGTAAATGACATCCATCCCGGCCACCGCATCCTGGGTGTCGGTGCCAGACAATTTCCGAACGCGGCGGAGCGCGGCCAGATAAATCATGAATTGGTCGTAATCATTCCAGCCTTGATACATGGTTGCGGTTATGACATTCCCATACAAGTCGCGTGGGGTAAGATATTGCATGGCAAACGCCTTGACTTCACCATTAGCCTGGGATCGCGGATCGTACCAACCATCGGGCGCCATATAGGCCCGGGCTTGAAGTCGGAGAGCCCAGTAAACGGCTTTGGAATCGAAATCTTCTTTGAGACCAGCGGTATATCCCTTGAGTTGTTGAAGCATATATAGATTTTCCAGGCTCAGGTATCCCTTGACCCAATTATAAACGATTTGTTGAGGCTTGTGCTTACCACCCGGTTGAGGAAAAGGCAGGCCGGCCGTATAGGTATTCTCTATTAAATAGCCTTGATCATCCAATTTAGCCTGGTCCAGGTGTTTCATGGTCGCGGCAATGATCGGCATGGCCGGGTAGTACTGTTTGGTCGGCACCACTTCAAAAGCCGAAAAATTTCCCGGATAGGGCGGGCCACCCGGCTTGAATCTCTCATACATGGTGGGCCACATAAGTTCCTTTAAACCGGGATATTTCTCTTTATCAGCGCAACTGTATTTTCCGGGTTTAATCTCCGGGGCTATCCGGTTGACCAGCTCCGGAGCCCGAAACCCGACCAACTCGGCCCAGCCATTTTTCATGGCTGTTTTATCATACGTCAGTTTCCGATAGACTTCAGCCGGAAGAATTCTCTTCCAGGGCCATTCCTTAAGAATTGGCCGGGGATCATCATAAAAAGCCTTGGCCTGCTCGAACTGGTCAAAAGTGAGCCGATATTCTTCCTCCGTCAGACCGGGTGAGGTCAAAAAAACCAAAGTCAACCCGGTTACCAATAGAGCTGCCATTATCCTGCTATTGTTCTTCATTCTATTCTCTCCATCCTCCGAATCAGAAACGCGTGACCTAAGAGCCGTTACCAGCAGTCTTTAACGTCTCTATCCCCATCGATAGCTGACGCTGAAATAGACCTGGTCTTTATGTTCAAAGACCTGGAAGCCTTTCCCTTCTATATTGCCATCCAGAACCAAAGCTCCGATCTTGAAAATCCAGTTATTCGTGTATTGATAGTCGATTTGATACCGGTACATATCCGATTGGGTCGTGACATCGCGCATCCAGAAGATAGACGGGGTGAGTTTGCCATTGAGATAAGAGGTCTTCACCATTAAGGTGGTCATATAGTTGTCCGCATCCAGGCCCGTAAGCTCGTGATCTGATGGATAGTCAATGATCTTGCGATGATAGAACTGGGGAGAAATAGCCACGAAGGCCCGAGGATTTAGCCAGGAAATCTTCACCTTCCAATCCAAACCCAGGCTCCAGCGGAGTTCGTTGTGTTTTTCCAGCGCATTTATATCATTGGCAAAAGTGCTGTCGAAAGCGTAGAATCCCTCCATTCGGACCACCGGGGCGACACCGCCCAGGAATGATGATTGCACGGATTGCAGGTCTCGGCTAAAGGTGATTCCGGCGAATTGCAGATCAGGATAATAGCCTTTCATCGCCGGATGGATAACCAATCTACCGTCCGGAGCCACATCCGTCCGAGGCTGGATCGGCAAAGAAGTGGCCACGTAATCATTATCTATTCCTTTGAAATAATTGAGTGTGATGATTGAATCCTGAATGGTTCCCCGGATTCTGAGCCCCAGTTCCATCCCATCGGGGCTCCAGGCAGAGGGTTTCCGCAGGTCCAGATCCGGTGATCCCAAATAGGCCCGGGTGTCGGGACCCAACGGAACCAATATATTCGGCGCCCAGATACCGCCCTGGTCATTACCCAGTTTGATCGGCTGGTTGGGAATGAAATCGGCATTGGGATTAAGAACGGCTTCAAATCTCAGGTCGGTCAGCCAGTTCCAAGGGACATCCGTATGATATTCGGTCCGGATCAACCAGATCGGAATAATCGTGGATTCGAACTCCACGTCGGCGAACCCGCGTCGTTGGTCCAGGGGGTTGATTTGATCCATTAGCCGGAATCCATCGGTCTCACCCCAAGAGACGATTTGTTTTCCCAAACGAAAGAGAAAATTACCCGGAGTCCAGGTAACGTGGGCTTCCTTTAACATCTGCCAGTACCTGTCGTCCATATACAGTTCACTCCGAGACCTCGAAAACAGTTTGTCATTCCATGAACCGGCGTCGCTCTTGGCATCATAGATCCAGTCAACCAGGAACATCCCGGCGCCATAGACTTTCAGGTTATCGGTGAACCGATAGTCACCTTCAATTAAGAGAGTGGTGATGGCCGATTGCCACCCGGCTTCGGTGTCGTAATATTTACCATTGCTGAGACTGAATGCCGACCCTTGGGTCAGATAGCCCACCAAATTCAGGGGCCGATCATTGACCGAATAAGTTTCGGCTAAGGCAGACAACCCTGGAGTAGCTAGAACATAGAGAATCAATATGGTCAGGAACGCTTTGCGGCAAGGCATAGAGTATTCTCCTATAAATTGAATCAGATCATCGCGTGGTCAACTCATGCTCAGCTCAGAATTTTCTTGTCAATCTGACTTGTCCCCTCAACATGTCTGCGCCCGGTTCTTGGTAATAAAGTTAGGCCTTATCAGATAAATCAGCAGCGGGTGCAGGGTCAAGGCCAAGATCACGTTGGCTGTCAGAACCAGACTCAGAAAGATGCCCATTTGAGCCTGGAACTTTAAGTCGGAGAGAAAGCACCAGACCATCATAGGAACAATCATGGTCAGACCTGTAACCGCGACCGCCACGCCGGACGTCCGGATAGAGGCCAGGATGGCCTCACCCAAACCCGCCTGCCTGGGATACTCCTCGATACATCTACTGTAGATATAGAGTCCAAAATCCAGGCCCACGCCGGCTCCGACCGCCACTACCGGCAATGTGTTTATGGACAGCCCGATACCGGTCCCAGCCATGTAGGCGAAGGCCATTAAATTGGCCAGCACCAATGGAATAGTCAGCATCAAACCGCCTGTAAAGGACCAAAGAAAAATCGTCCCCATAAGAAAGATGGTTCCGAAAACCAGGGAGTCGATTGTGACCTGAGCCCACTTAATCTCGTCATTCAAGGCCAGTTCAAACCCGATCCGGCCGCCGGCCAACTTGAATTCACCTTGGGCCGTGCGTTTGGGATGATTTTTGAAGAAGTCATAGGCGGCATATTTTATTCGGGCCAGATTATTGGAGATGTGGTCAGTGAAGAACAGAGTGATTTGACTCTGTTCCATGTTTGTATCGATAAACCGGCTGGTGGCCGAACGGCCGCTGCTATGACGGACATAGCCCATAATGCTGTTCAAGAGCTGCTTCTCCCGAGGCACCTGACGCCAGAGTTTGTCACCGTCATGGAGGACCTCGTTGACCATTTTAACCAGATCGATAATGGAGCTGGATGATTTGTAAACATCAGGCAAGGTTGTCTGCATGTGCCGGTCAAAAGCCTCGAAGGTGTGCAGCACCGCTGGATCATACACCGATTCCGGTACTCCTTCATAATATAGCACCATATTTTCCGAAGAGGCGTCGAATAGCCGGTTGATGGTCACCTGGTCTTGATTGTAACCGTGATCAGGCCAGAGCAAAGGGGACCCCGGAGTGGTGTCTCCGATGCTCAACTTCGTTGCTTGCCAGGCCGCGACGCCCAAGACGGCCACAGTCAAAGCCAGAATGATATTCTGAGCTGGTCCCATAGTAATTCGGGCCAGGGAAGCACATAACCGGGCCAGCCAGTGGGTGATGGGCGCATTTATCCCTTTACCGCTGTTTCGGAGAAAAGGTAAGTAACTGCATATGACTGGTGTCAACAATCCGGCCAATGCAACCGTCAACATCCAGAAGACCATAATCACAGCGATCTGTTTGATCAATCCGATTTGGGCCACCAGCAGAGCCAGGAAGCCCGCGGCATCGATAACCGCCCCAGCGCCACAGGGCAAAAACATAACCCGCATAGTCTGGTAGCAGGCATCCTGAGGATCACCGCCGCTGCGACCGAATTCCTCCCGGTAACGATTGGTTACCTGAGTCGAATGACTAACCAATCGGGCGACAGCCAGAAAGGCCAGAACGTATGACAGAGGACTGAGGTTTATCTGGATCCAACCGACGAATCCCAGGGCCAGCCCGGTGGACATCAAGCCAAACCCCAGCGGGGGCAGCATCCCAGGCCAGCCCATAACCAGAAACAAAATCAAGACGAGCAAAGTTAAGCTGGCCGCCAGTACCTTCAAGATTTGGTTCTGGTAACTGTAAATCCAGCCCATCATCATGGGGTAACCGATAATATGGACCGAAGTATACGCGTCGGTATACTCTGTAACCAGACCGCGAAGGAGCGAAAAGGCTTTGTCATAAGGAACGGTATCTTTGAACTCGGTGAAAAGTAAGGCGGCAGTTCCGTCTTTGGAGACCAGAGAACCATGATAGGCTGGAGAAGAGAAAACATTTTGTTTCAACCGGGCTAGTTCCTCCCGGCTTTGGGGTAGACGAGGCCACATCAAGGATTCAACAGCGATTTCTCCTTTCCCCATGGCATTGATGACCTTTACTGCCGGGCTGGCGAGGGAGATGGTCAGACTTCGGTACACTTCGTTCCACAGCGTCACTTCCTCAGTCAACCGTTTCAGTTTGGTCAGGAAAGTGGCATTGAAAATATTGCCTTGCCTGGATTTCAGCACAATGGCGACTCCGGACATACCACTGCCGAACACCTGGGCCATTCTGGCCTGAAGTTGGAGGTATTCGTGGCCGTAGGGTACTAATTCCGCCAGCACCAGCGAACTTTGAATCTTGGTTGCGCCGGAGGCAAAGGCTACCGTTCCGAATAGAACAAACACCAACACTCCCCGGCGATGAAGAGTCAGGAACTTAAAAAAGCCTCCCAGTTTGTTCATCATGAAGGTAGAATGAAGAGTCGTCATAAGCGCACCGATAATATTGTCAATATATCAGCTCGCCGGCCAATGATTGCCATCTGAAAGAAGACTGGTCATGGTCGGCCACATATATGGATTGGGTTCCACCTACAGCGACAAAGCCGGATACGCCGCGGCGAGTCAGGCCATAAAGCCAGCCATAGGCTATCGGAGGATTAAACTCGGGGGCCTGCCAGGTCTGCCCACCATTGCCTGAGACCAGGAGTATCCCGTTCCCGGCGATGAGCACTTTACCGGAAGTATCGGCCATCACGCTGAACAATTGGGTTCGGGGAGCCGGAGTTATCATCCGCTTCCAGCTCGTTCCACCATCCTCGGTCTTGGCCACATACCCGTCTATGCCCACCGCCCAGGCGGTCTTGGGGTCAACCGCGGCCACGCCAAACAAGAATGCTTCACCAACCGGATTACCGGTTTCTTCAGAAAGGTCAAAATACCCCGCTTGCTTTGTCCAAGTCACGCCCCCATCCTGGGTGCCGCAAATATATCCGTGCTCACCTACGGCCCACCCGTGTTTTTGATCTATGAATGAAACGGCCTTGAGGATGAGATCTGGACCGCTAAACCGGATGTGCCATAATTTTCCGCCATTCTCAGTAAAGAGAATGTGTGATCGTTCGGTTACTATCCAGCCTCGGAGCGGAGTGGTGAAGCAGACGCCCATAAGAAAATACGCCACCGGGCTAACCTGTTTGAGCCAGGTTCGGCCGCCGTCAGCCGTATGGAGAATAGTCCCGCCGTCTCCCACTACCCAGCCGTTTTGAGCATCTATGAACCATATGCCTGAGAGGGTGAAGTCAGTGCCGCCGTCCTGGCGCTTCCAGGTCCTACCTCCATCTCCGGTATGCAAAATAGTGCCCCAACGTCCACACACCCATCCCTGATGATCATTCACAAAGCTCACTGAAAACAGGTCATCCTTGAGTTCGCTTGCGGTGGCTGGAAAACAAATAGATAAGGCACAGAACATAATCACGACAAAAAACGTTCCCAATGCCTTCGGTGTTCCATAAGCCGAGGTGCTTGGATTAGATGCAGCCTGGCACGAAGTCACCCCTTGTGCTGCTTTGTGATTAGCGTAAGGTGCTTTTTGTAACTTCCCCATAGAGGCTAACTCCATCTTTCATCTTTGTCTCACAGTCACCTATACGGAGGAGGCTCAGAACCACAAATGTGGAAAAGATCCAAAACAAACAAATCCACCGGAGTACCCTGGCCGCCAACATTTTCCCAAATCAAGCCGCTTTGTTACGGCTCGTATGCTCTGTCTTGATGAAAACAAGCGACGAATCGGAAACATGGAAATTCTACTGACCAAAAACGAGCCATAACACGCTTCAAAGAATTTCAAGAAAAGGCTTGCATTATCGACACAAAGGTTAGTACGACCTCATCAATTTATGTTATTGTTTGACAGAATAGTTTTTTGTTGTCAACAAAAATGGCTATTTCAAATCTATGTACGGGACTAAACTTCTAGCCAATAAATAACAGTTCGCCGAGAAGCTAGGGATCCCTCGGATGCTTAACCACATCACTGTTGAACGAGGAGATACATCCACCTATAAACTGGCAGATATCATTATGATGATGGTCATGGGTGTTCTCGGCGGAGCCAAACACATCAGCCATCTGGCCATACTCCGAACTGATACGGTACTCCGGACTCTTTTTGGGTGGGTAAAGTTACCTGATGATACCACCATTAGCCGTATATTTAATCTGTTTACCCAACGTCACTGTAACGAACTCGCGGCGGTGGAGGATCAGGCCCGGCGAAAAGTCTGGAAAATCATCGTCCGGGCGGATAGCGCTTTTTTCGATGGCGCCTTGCTTGACTTGCTTGAAACAATCGGGGCATTGTTCCTCATAAAAGACAAAATGAAGAACCTGGAAACCCTGTTGCGGAAGCAATCATGGTCTCCGGTCAAGAACCAACCCGGCGTTGAGGCTGCGGTATTAAGGCACCAATGTCGCGGCTGGAGAAAAGCCGTCGGTTCGTAGCCATCCGTAAGCTGGTGGAAATCAAAACCGAGGGTTGCTTTTCCCTATGCCGGAATACGAATATTTCTGCTATGTCACTAACATGGCATACACCCCCTGGGAAGCTCATCGGAATTATGCCAAGAGAGCCACCAGTGAGAACTGGATCCAATGGTGTAAAAACCAACAAGCCGCAGGAAGCATCCGGACACAAGATTTCTGAGCCAATTCAGCAATTTTTCAAACATGCATCCTGGGTTATAACCTGCTTTGCTGGATGATGTTGCCTCATCAGAGGAAGCATCTCAACGAAGAGCCCAACACCATTCGAGCCTGGCTAATCCATACCCCGGCAAAGCTGATCCACCGCGCCCGTAGTTATATTTTAACCCTACCAATTGATTATGTTTTCAAAGATCGCTGGGAGGAGATCGGAAATACATTATCGGCTCTCAGATTCTAAGTAATGGTTGCAGGCTAAATAAGGCCGCCTCGTGGAGGTGAAGGGATTAGTCCGCGAAGACGGCCTGATTGGCTTGGTCGAGGGTTTCTAACAGCGTTATTGATGCCAGCCAGAGGAGTCCTATTTAGCGCCACAACATAACATATAGTTATAAATATTTAAATACAGGCACAACAAACCTAACGGGTGACCTTCGCCTTGTTTATAAAAAGTCAAATGCAGTTTTTGGGTAATATGCTTTTGTCTTCGCCGTCTTTCGGTGGCCCAGGTATTAGGTTGTCGTTGTCGTCAGCCATGTTTCTTACCTCCTGTTTAGTCCTGGGAATTGAGTTGCGATGTAAACGCTGCTGGGAAATTACTCCTTTTCGGCCAGAATAGTAATCTATAATCAATCCCCGAAAATTGGTTAACTTTTTATCGCTTATCGTAACAGAGTTTGCATCAGAAACAAGAGAACAGGTGGGGATAAGGCGGATAAAAGTAGGCAACCAGAAAGGTTGTCGGGGTAGCTCAATCTGTAAACGGGTACGCAATGGGTACGCAACAAAAAAGGACCTAAACCATCTCTGGCTAAGTCCTTTATTTTTATGGTGCCCCCGGCGTGACTCGAACACGCGGCACATGGATTAGGAATCCATTGCTCTATCCGCCTGAGCTACGGGGGCGACAGGGATATCTTGCAAACCTATATCGCCTTTTCCGCACGCTGTCAAGTCCATTAGTCCAGGGCCCGGCAATTCTAATTTTGACTAAGATGTCGTTATGTGTTCGGTGACCAAGATATATGAGGCTGCGTTTTAGGGATTTTCTTTAAGTAACGGCCCGGCAAATTTTTTAGAAAATAAGGAAATACTCTGCCATCAACTTGTTTCTGAGTAAAATTAGATGGATGAACCGAGAATAGACTCCAAGATATCATTAGATGTATTGGCAAAAGGTTGAAAGCGGGAATGACGAAATTTCCAGACCGGCGTAACGGCGCAAATAAGAGTTACAGCCTGGTGGCATCGTTGAGTATGTTAATGGCCGTCGATGCTACAGGTAACCTGAGTTCGACGGGTATGCCAAGAGATTAGCGTCAAGGGCCATTATTCAATCCGCAGATTGCGCCGATTTTCGCAGATTAGGGCCAAAATAGGTCTGTGAGGCTTTTCCATCTGCGTTAATCTGCGAAATCTGCTGATATATTTCTGGTACTTAATTAAAGAAACTCGTCGAACTCAGGTTATACGTCGTTTCTTTCCTATTTGCCTCATAAACAGACAAAAACTTACCCCCTTCCCACAGGACAGGTTCCGAAGCTACTGACCATAAAGCGTACTCCGCCATCCGGGGCAGCTTGCTTAACTCTGTAGTTGCATAGTTCTTTAAGCTCATGGCTACCGCATCTAGCAAACACCCTAAAACGCCTGGCCATACTGCATTGAATTCGGCCATGACGTTACCGGTAGGTCTACGTTGTTCATCGGTGATTGGATTTAATTCTATGACTACCACACGGTCTGCCAAGTCAGATCGGTCCACACAGTTGTTTATACCGTTGATGATTATCGGTCTAATTGCCTGAAAAATTTCTTCCTCATCGTTTGTAAACAACTTTCTGGTTCTGAGCCCGGCCCCGGTAGAAAGCCGGCAAAGAGAATCTGCTGTCTTTTTGCTTATGAATGATATATTGTCATAACATAGGCACCAAGAATTTTTAGATGCGATCATCACTTCCCGTTCGTCTTCTGGAAGCTTTTGGAGAGGAGCGGCTCCTTGATCCAGGATATTTTTCGTAATCAAGGTAGCAGTACTTTTGGCTGTACCTTTGCAACCATGGATAAACAAAATGGGTTTTTCACCAGTGGGTCTTAACGAGCTGAGCAGCCATGAGAGATACAGGACCCAATCTTCGTCGGATTTTATGTTCAAAATCCCTTTAAACCGGGTCAGAGCATCCGGGTCTCTTGTGGGCTCCGGCAAAGGCAGCATTCCCGGAGT